>MKSX01000016.1 GCA_001897445.1 Alphaproteobacteria bacterium 33-17
CTTGTAAAAGCTTTTGTACTATTGGCTGTTTCAATAACTTGCCATAAAAAGTATCGTTAGAATAACCGTATATTTTGCGTATTTTTTCGTTACTAAAGCCAAGTATAGATAAAGTTGTAAATTCTGGCATGTCACCTATGTTTACGGAGAGTTCAGAGATAACAGATCTACTCCTTGGTCTTCCAGCAGGATTATTAGATTTCCTCACATTCCCCTCCGTTAACTAAATTTTAATGCTTACACAATGACGCAAGTGACGCACTTTTAATCCTAATATTATAAACATTTATCATAAGTAAAAATAATATAATTTATTTAATTAAAAAGTTGCGTCACTTGTGTCATTTATTCTGAATGATTTGCTAATAGCATTATATTAGAAAGCATCCTGACTCCATTAACACCTCGTTTAGGTTTAACTCCAAAATGATATAATCTGTTAGTAAAATTATTACGATTATATTTGGTATTTATACCATTATCACTACACCACTTTAAGTATCTTTCGTATACTAATTTAGATACAATAATTCCTCCACCTACTTTACAACAATCCTCTAAAAATTGTTTAATATGGTCATTATTAAACTTCCAATCTTCAGTAGCTTTTGTTGAGGATGCAGGTACAATAAAACTTTCTCTTCTCAACAAATTTATTAGAGCAGAAATAACGAGATTAAATATACCAGGGATTTCTGATTCAAGTTCTTTGGAAAGATTAGGGTCTATTTCATCAGGCTTAAATGTTCTATTAAATGTCACTGGTATTATTCTTCTATAAATAGCATCGCTATAATCTTTATTGTAAGGTAAATGATTAGTAGCAAATATCAATGTAGCAAAAGGTTTACATTCTATTGGATTTATAAATTTTTTCTCAATAGTCATGATCTCTCCAGAGCTTAAAGCTTTGATTTCTTCATCAGGTAGTTTTTCTCCTTCAGATATTTCCGCAACAATATTCGCAAGTCTACCATTTAATTGTGCTTTTTGAAATTTATTTGATAATGATTGCATGGATACAGAAGAACAATTACGATTACCTAATAAACTTTTTATAACATTTAGAAAAACAGATTTGCCATTGCATCCTGACCCTACCAGAATAAAAAAACGTTCTAAAAAACAATCTTTAATCAGCGTATATCCTATCATTTCTAATAATAAATTAATTTTATCATCTTTATCTTCATCATAATAGAAGATTTCTTGCAAAAACTTTTCAAAACGAGGAGCAGTCGCATATGGATCGTAATTAATATCAAAATAAATAGTGTTATAAGTAGTTTTTGTAGGTTGTGATGATATGAAATTATTTGTATCCCATTTTAAATATAAGTTTTTGAAAGTTAGATCTAAGATATCCTGATTAAACTTAATGTTTTGATTATATAATCTCGATTTCATTATATCCAAGATTGAATCAATTTTGCTTTTTAATACACGTAAATGCTTAGTTTGACTAATAATTATTTGTTTAATTTCTCTGTCTTCTTTAGACTCCCATCTATTGAGATTAAATATATAAAATGAATTATCGGTATAAATAATATTATCCTGCCCAATTATATTAATAATATACAATGAAATACTTAGCTCATCTCCAAGAATCTGATACCATTTATTCCTTAACTCCCTTAGATTATCTGTAGCATTTTGTTCGCAATTCCACATAAGTTCATCTAAAGACAAATCACATCTTACAGCTATGTTTCTCAATATCGTTCGTTGCTGAGTTATTGTTAAATAGTCTAAATCAAGAATAGTGTTAGCTAGCGTATATAATTCTTGCTCATCAAAGATATTATCAATTATTTGCTTGATTTCTTTTATAGATAGTTTACGTTGGATACTAATAATATCCATGTTTGCTGCGATATTTTCTGGGGAAATGCCTGCTGCGAAGGCATTTCCAATATCGTATCCTTTTTCTACATTAAATTTGTTTGTTAATTGCATTGTAGTTCTCCTAGTTTTTCAGTTTTAATAATATAAATTTGCAAAATATTTTCTTTTAATAGTAAGTCGATAACTTTTTCACAGTAATTAATTCCTGGCTCATCACAGTCATAGCTTATGTAAACAGTTCTTCCTTTTAAAGCACTCCAATCAGTTTTATCGGCTGCATTACTACCTCCTGAAGATGTTGTTGGAATAAAATTAGGAAATAAATGTTTTGCAGCTTCAACAGTTTTTTCTCCTTCTACTATTAAGATAGGTTTTTCAGGGCAGCGTATAATTTCCTCAAGATTATAGAGAGGTCTTTTAAAGTCAGGCCATTTACTCATCCAGGCGTCAGTGCTGTTTAGATGCTGACCATATACGTAAGGTAAAATACTTTTTTTTGGTTTGCCACTTGAGGAATCTATATAATCCCACCTACAAACATAAAATACTGTAAAGCCTTTTTCGTTGGTATAGGGATATATTATGTCTGGTTTTGTTTGATCTATGATATTCTGAAATGGTAAGGCATTTTTTGGAATTTCATGATATATAAACTTTATCTCATTCATAGTTTTTCTCCTATTAACTTTAATAATTCTAAAAGTGATTGTTTTTGACTTATGCCTTTGATATAAGCATATAAAGATATGATGTCTCCGCCTTTATCATTTGTTGCAAAATCTGCCCATTTACCAGTGTGTATATTAATTTTAAAAGATCCTAGTTTTTGATCATATCTAGTTGGATTAGTAGATATATACTCTGAGCCAACTTTTTTCCCATGAGGAAGTATTTGTTGTAAGAGGCTGTAAATACGAGGCTCTAACTTAGATTTTCCTTTGCTAAAAATATTCATTTGTGAAAGATTAAATTTTTTCATAACCCCTCCTAATTAATATTTTCTATTAAAGATATGATATCTTCAACTTTCCAGGCGGTAGTGCGTGGACCTAATTTTACAGATTTAGGAAAGCGGCCTTGCTTAACACCCAGCCACCAAGTTGATTTACTGACAGGGTACATTTTTAGTACATCAGGTAGCCTGATAAAACCTAAATGATTTTTTAATAGCTTTTTATTCACGGATATAACCTTTGATAAAATTTAAATAAACGTAATCGGTTTTTAAACCTACTTTAATTTATTAGTTTTTTTAAAAGGTAGATCAATTCAAGAAATTCCAAAAAATATTAAAAATCAATTTTTTTATTTTTTGGAATTTTTCAAGTGTTGCTGTTTCTCTACATATTAGAATGAAAATTAATTTTTGGAATTTTTTTACAAAATGGATTTATTATATATGTATCTAAAGAAGTTTTTCCACATTTCAAACTTGGATAATCTCGAACTAAAAGATTATATAAATCATCTCTAATTATAGATTTATGAATTTTTCCTTTTGGTGATATAAGCTTTAGACTTTCTTTATTTTTAAGTTTATTAAACGATTCTATGGCAATATTTAGATACTCTTCTATGGAGTAATTTTCGCTATCAGAAATGTTACCTTTTAAAATTTCAGTAATAAATATTTTCCATATTTTAATGTATTTATTTTTAGGGCGTCCTTGTGATTTTGATTTAGTAGGATTAATAATTATTTTAATATTGGAATATATAGATCTTGCAAGTGATGCAGAGGAATTTTGAACACTAATAGAACCAGAATTTATTATACCTTCTAGTTGTATTTTATTTAATATTACGGGGTTCCTTGATTGGTTAATAAATGCTTTTATAGATATTTTTCCATATTTCGTATATTTAACTATTATCTGAAATTGAGTTTTTATATTATCTATCAAATTTTCATTATCTTCATTGGTATTTATGAAGTTGTGAAATTCAGTTAATAAATGTTCCTCTCCAAAGTAACTCATTGCTTCCTTTAACGTGTATTCCTTTTCTGTATATTTTATAGTTTTATTGAATGAATTGTTTGGGAAGTACGTATAAGGATTCCCCCAAAAAGAAATTTCATTTGGGAAAATAATATTATGGGAATATTTATGAATACTTTTTTTCATATGTCTTTCTAATCTTATCCAACTAAAAAAAGTTGATCTGGAAATGTATATAATTTTAGTTAATTCAGATAAAAATTTTTTTATTTCACTTTCTAATGTAATTGAGCTTATGCTCTCAATTAATATTTTGCTTTGTTGAAAATATTCAAATTGAATCTTCACGAAATATTTAAAATTTATTACTTTATCGAATTGACTAATTAGGGCTTGAGGAAAATAACTTTGGATGAATTTGTTATCATTAAGGCAGTTATTAATATAGATTATAATATCTTCTATGTAGTTATTTACTAATACACCATGTATAATTGGATTAAAAAAATTCTCACCATTTTCAATTAAATTGAGGTAACAATCTGAGCTAGATTTCATTTCCAGTCTATCAAATTCAAACTCAGAATTTAAAAAGCGCCCCAAAAGTTCTTCTGCTATATGATTTATAAAATCATTTCTATTAGTTTCTTTTGCAATTAAGGTAGCTATATTATAAATTGAAAGGGAATTGTTGAATTCATTTTGCATTTATTACTCATTTTATAATTTAAAACAATTTACTTAAATAATCTGCCCACCATTGCATCATTGTCCTGCGCTCAGGCAGATATTGAGCGTGGTTATAACTTGCTCTAACTTTATTTCTTTCAGCATGTGCAAGTTGTCTTTCAATAACATCTGGTCTAAAACCATGTTCATTTAAGATTGTTGATGCAGTAGCTCTGAAGCCATGTGGTGTCGCTCTACTATGATAACCCATGCGATACATAGCGTATAAAAGAGTGTTTTCGCTTATATAGGTGAGGGGATTATTGCGATTAGGAAAAAGATACTCTCTATTTCCATTTATAAGTTTAATTTGATCAATAAGATCAAGAGCCTGATTTGATAAAGGTACAATATGAAGTTCGCGCATTTTCATTCTTGCAGCAGGTATACGCCATTCTTTTTTTACAAAATCTATTTCTTCCCATCTTGCACCCCTTAATTCAATGGTTCTAACAAAGGTGAGAAGTAATAATTTTAAGGCTAGTTTTGTTTGATATTCGCCATCATATTCTTCTATTTTTTCTAGAAATTCAGGTAGTTCTCTTGCATCAAGTCTTGCATAATTAGTTTTTTTACGGCTCTGTAGTGCACCTTTTAAATCAGTTGATATGTCTCGTTCAGCTTTACCAGTCGCTACGGCATATCTGAAAATTTGCCCGCAAGTTTGTCTAGCTCTTTTTGCAATATCAAGTGCCCCACGTTTTTCTATTTCTCTTAGCACTAATAGTAATTCAGGAGCTACTATATTATTGATGGGTTTAAATCCAATTTTTGGAAAAATATCTGCTTCTAATCTTCTAAGTACATATTCCGAATGTCTTGCAGTCCATGCATTTACCTGTTTTTGATGCCATTCCCTTGCCACTAATTCAAAGGTGGTCTCTGAATTTAGGTACTTTTTCAGCTTTTCTTCCTTTTTTGCAGAAGAGGGGTCTATATTTTCAGATAATAATTTCCTTGCTTGATCTCTTTTTTCTCTCGCTTCTTTTAAAGATACTTCTGGATAAACCCCAATAGCTAATCTTTTTTCTTTACTGGCAAAACGGTACTTTAAACGCCAGTACTTGCTGCCATTAGGCATAATTTCTAAATATAGACCTTTTTCATCAGAAATTTTACGTGCTTTTTCGCTAGGTTTCGCATTTTTACAGGCTGAATCAGTCAGCATGGGGGCATTTCTCCTATCCAAGAAAATTTGTGCCCCCATTTGTGACCCCAAATGCCCCCGGATGTTATTATACGTCATTAAATTATATTGGACGATAATTTACGGTAAGTGGTGCTAAATGTCAAGGATTTTGGGACTTTATTGGACTTTAATAAATGTCAAATCTGGCGGAGAGAAAGGGATTCGAACCCTTGATACGTTTTCACGTAAACACGCTTTCCAGGCGTGCGCCTTAAACCGCTCGGCCACCTCTCCATGTAGTATATAGTTAAGTCTTTATAATTCTGGTATGCGTCATTTCCTCACTCACCTAAGTTTGACTCAGCTTCGCTCGTCATTCCTGTACCATAATTCAAATACTTTAACTATAGTTATTTTATTTGAATTGTGTACAGCGTCGCTTACTCAATCATGTAGGGTTTACTACACTTCTTTCGTTTGCCTCTTGCGCCTAAATAAAATTAAAAGACCATATGTTTCTAGCAAATTTTGCGCTATTTGCAATAAAAAACTATATTTGTTTAAATTCGCCCAACTTTATCTGGAATTTGCGATCAAAACTACTAAGAAGGCTATTATTATGCGTTACAATTAAAGCCGCAAGACCCATTTCCTTTACAGTATTTTTCATAAGCTTAAATACATGATCTGCTGTTTCAGGGTCAAGGTTCCCGGTAGGTTCATCAGCAAGAATGAGGGCAGGGCTGTGTATTAACGCCCTTGCAATAGCTACCCTTTGCTGCTCACCCCCAGATAACTGGTTTGGATAGTGGGAAGCTCTGTGAGGAAGCTCTAGCATTTCTAGCAAAGATTTAGCTTTGGTAAATGCGTCATTTTTTGAGTAATTAAAATTGATAATAAGTGGCATTGCAACATTTTCAATTGCTGAAAAATCTTTAAGTAAGTTATGAAACTGATACACAAATCCGATTTTATGACCCCTAAGATAAGTCTTTGATTTATCGTTATTTTTTTCAAGTTTAGAGCCTGCAATAATCACATCGCCTGAATCTGCATCATCGAGAAGTCCTGCAATTTGCAAAAGAGTTGTTTTACCACACCCAGAAGGACCAACTAAGCCTGTAAACTCACCTTTTTCAATAGATAAATTTACATTATTTAAAACTTTAATTTCAAGACCAGGCTGAATATATGATTTTGATATATTTTGAAGTTCAAGTGCTATATTAGTCATTGCGTAATGCCTCCCCAGGGTTTACCTGTGATGCTTTAAATGCTGGGAATAAGGTTGAAATTATGCTAAGTCCGAGGGTAATAAATATAATTCTTCTGACATCGTTATAATCAATTTTAGCCGGTAAGTTATTAAGGTAATAAACTACAGGGTCAAATAGGCTTACCGAAGTTATAGATTCTAAAAAGTCTTTGATAGTATTAATATTTTTTACAAACCCAATTCCAAGAGCAACACCTGATAAAACGCCAAATGCACCCAGTATAAAGCCCATATATACAAATATTCTGACAATGGTAAACCTTGATGCTCCAATAGTACGAAGAATGGCGATATCATATTTTTTATCATTAACAAGCATATACAGGCTTGAAATAATATTAAATGCTGCTACCACTACAATAAGTGTGAGAATCAGAAACATTACAGCCCTTTCAATTTCTAAAGCTGATAAAATTTGGGCATTTTGATATTGCCAGTCTTCCACGTAAAATTTGCGTTTTAGCAAATTTGCAACATCTTTAGTAAGCATAGTTGACTGAAAAGGATCATGAATATTAACCTCAATCTGCGAAATCATATTAGGCATTGAAAAAAGCCTTTGTGCAGACTCCATATGCATAAATAATAGCGCACTATCAAACATGTATGATCCAGAGCGGAATATTGCCGCAACTGTCATAGTTTTAAAGCGCGGAATTGAACCCATAACAGTTTTAGTAAGCCCTGAAGTTACAACTTTAATATCATCACCTACATTTAGACCTAAGTTTCCTGCTAAGCCTTCGCCCACCATAACTGCATTATCGTCATGCAAATATGCCGATAAACTTCCATCTACTAGATTATTTGTTATAATATTCTTGCGTTTTAGGTCGCCATTTTCAATGCCCCGAATTAATGAACCTGAAGCTTTGGAATTAGTAGTAACCATTACTTGCTGCTCTATAAGAGGGGTAATCTCTTTGACTTCTGGCATTTTTTTGAGATCATTTAAATATTGATGATAATCAACAATACCATTGGATGTACTTTTAACAGTTATATGACCCGAAACACCAAGAGTAATTCTTGTAAGCTCCTCACGGTAACCATTCATAACCGACATTACTACAATTAATGTAGCCACACCTAAAATTATTCCAAGCATTGCAAATGATGAAGTTATTGATATAAATCCGCTTTTATGTTTGCTGCGTAAGTATCTGAAAGATATGTAAATTTCGAGAAAAAACTGTTTCATATGTAATAAATTTTCTGATTATCAAATGAAAATAGCAGCTTTTTGGAATTATACAAGAATTCTGTACAATGTGAATTTATTATAGAAAATTAATTTTTAATGTTATAATAATATTTGTATATTAACTAAAAATTTACGGTTAGGCTATGTCAAAAGGAACAGAGTATAGTTATATTTATCGCCTAAATAATAATAAAGATTATTCATTGCTGTCACATAGCTTGTCTCAAGAACTGCATCATAGTTTTGCTATTAACGGGGAAATTACAAATCATGATATCGATAAAGTCTTTATATTTGTAAAAGCTGTAGCATTACTTGATATAAGTAAAGAAGATATAAATCATCAGGAATCAAGCTTTGATCGCTCGCAATTTAAAAGTATGCTCAGTATAATTGTAAATGACAAGAATCTAAAACACGATGATAAAATCTACTCAATTGGTAAGCTTCTTAATACGTCTAAGGCTGTCTTAGGTAAAGCAGATAGTAACGTGATTATGCATAATTTTACTCATAAAGAATTAATTAAACAAGCAAATGAATATCTTAGAATATTAATTAAAAAATATGGATATTCTCCTGAATGTTTATTTCATTTAATGTTTTTAAGTATAGGTACAGGGTCATTTTTAGATATTGATAAAGAGTTTACAGACTTTATAAAGTGTGTGAAATATTATGAGCAAAAACCAGAGTTATGCAAGGAAGATCCTTATAAAATCTTTAAAAATGAAATTGAAACAAACGAAGTAATATGTAGAAAAGTACTTAAAAAGCAAGGCTTGGGAATTTTTCAAAATTTTAGTTTGGAAATAGATGCGGATATAACATTACTTCAAATGCTTAGTGTTTTAAAAAATAATGACCTTATAATGGATTTTAATAATATAAAATTTCTTCAATTACACGTTCTCAATAAATATTCGGGAGTGAACAGACAGGAAATCATCAGATATTTTATTAAAAGTAAACAGCTAACTTTAGAAGAGTTAAATTTTGAGAGTTTATTAAAAAACGACAGTCAATTTTTTTACAATGAATTTCATAAAATGCTATTTTATGTGATGTTTATTGATTATGAAGGTAAAAAATATGCATCAGATAAAGAAATACAAAATTGGCATAAGATATACTTTAAAAAGTGTTGCGAACATCTAGCATATATAATAAAAAATTTCCTAGCTAAAATGGTAGAATACGACCAATATTTGAAGCAACCCAGAGAAAAAGTTGTTCTCGTTTATCAACAAGATCCATACAGTGCATGTATCAAAGATATTAAAAGATATAATGAAAATATTGAATTCGCAGAATTTATTCTAGATAGAAATGGAATAATAATATCTGATGAGTACATTGGTATAAGAGTTCCTTTAATTCTAATGCAGATGCTAGATATTATAAGGCAAAAGCAGTTTGTATCAAATATTCAAGATATTAAAGCCATCAAAATAATGATACTAGATACAATGGCAGCTGCTGATCGTACTGAATTAATTTCATATTACCTTGAAAGTGGTCAGTATAATTTAGTTAAAGAGTATTTTGAGCATTATATTCCTCAGATTGCTGAATATAACTCATTATTATTCTGTGAAATTTTACTCTATACATTTTATTCCAAGGACAGTTCTTTTTTGCTCAAGGCTTTTGAATGGTATAAGACTACAAATCTTATGAAAAGTATATATGCTCATCTAAATCTTATGAGCGCAAAATTTATAAATTTTGCAAGTGAAATAGATGGTCTTGATTATCCAAGACATTTAGATAACGCTATAGATATAGTAATATTAATAGATAAATTATTCGATAATTATAAACTCCATCAATTTAAATATTATTTATCATCAGGACTTAGTAACGATCATAGAATTTTGTATAATTTATATTACGCTCTTAAAAATAATAGTGAAGAATTAATAATTTCAGCAGTTAATAACTTAAAAAGAGTTAAAAACCAAAAAACTCTAGATGTGGTTTTAAAAAATATGAGAAACCATATAAATGCGAAGAATGCTAAATATGAAGTAGTTGAGGTTTTAATAAAGTTTCTTATCAATAATGAGCATGAGGAAGTGGCAATAAATTACATAGAGAAATATGTTAAAAAAAACAGACAAATTTTTCAAAATCTTATTTTCGTAAATGAAAAGATCAGTTTTCATTTTTTTGAAAGATTACATAAAAATTCAGAAGAAACAATATTGTATGAATTGCTAGATGCCTATTATCAAAAAACTGCTTCTTATAAAGCACTTGGAATGAAAATAATGTATTTAAGTGAAAATGGTAGGTTTGAAGAGGCACTTGAGATTGTTGGTCAGTTAAAAACATTATTTCCAAATGATTTTATAGGTACAAATTTTGAAGTAAGGCTTTATATGCATTTCGGAAGAGTGAAGGAAATTAGCTTAATGATTGATAATGGTTTGTTATCCGAAATACAAAATTTGTCAAAAGATTTACAGGAAATGTACACTGTAAAAGAAATATTGATATACTCTTATAAATTGTTTTTTAAAAATAAAAAGCTTTATTACTGCAAGCAAATTATTGATATAACAAATGAAATGTATGGAAATTTGCCAGAACTTGAAGATTATGATCTACTTAAAACTTATGCCAGCGATTTGCTCGAAAAATATTCCAGTTGTGATAGTAAAACCTACTTAGACCTTTATAAAGATTTAAGAATGTGTGTATCAAAAAATGAAAAATATGGCAGGATATTAGTAGGTGATTTTAGAAGTTTTGAAGAAGAGAATAGTAAATATACTAGCGTAAACAAAAATTATGTGGCGCATTGTAATAATTAATCGCTGTAAACAGCAAGTGCTTCACTTTTCTTTACTTTGCCTTGTAAAAAGCTTTTGCCAGGGTCAACTAAAATTCTTCCCTTCATTGCTTGTCTTCCTAGTAACATCTGGTACTTCATTTTAGTACGGTCTGCTAAAGTTATTTCTATTGGCCAGCTTTTGTTACCAATTGTTAAATGAGTTCTCACTACATATCTAAGGCTTTTATGTCCGCCAGAGTCAGAGACTGTACGTTTATCTACAACCTTAGCTTCACAGCTTACTTTTATTTTTGATCCCTGAATTGGCTTTACGTTGAATTTTACCCAGGTTTCCCCATTTTGTTCAAATTCTTTGATAGTTTTAGTGCCGATAGAAGAGGTTGTAGCACCTGTATCTACTTTTACTTTTATGCGTGGTATCCCTAAATTTTCAAGACTCACCCACTCTTGCCAACCTACTTTTATTTTCTGTTTCATAAATATTACTCATAAGTAAATCTCATAAAAAGATTATAGTAAATTTTGTCTATTTTAGGCAATAAGTTTTTGAAAAATATGGTATTTTTAAATAAGTTTGGACTTGATGTATATTCTATATGCGCCTTCACCACCAAGGCTTCTTTCTGCTGTAATATAGTTTGTTATAATACCTGATTTTTTAAAGCCTTCTAACCAGTGTTCTATATTTTGCTTAATTTTTCCTTTAAATTCGAATTTCTCATTCATGCCTTTGCCACAAATTGCTATAACGCATTTAACACCACTAGTACTGGCATCAATTAAAAACGATTTTAAAGTCAAAAATGCTTGCTCTGTAGTTTGCCCATGAAGATCTATTGTGCGTTCAACATCTCTTTTGCGTAATTTTTTAGCCTGTTTTTTTGTATAACTTATTGTTTTATCGAACAAAATGCCAAATTCATCTAAAGTAATCTCTTGTATTTTGCTTGTTCTTACTTTATTAGAAGTAGCATAAGTCTTTGAAACTTTTGGTTTTTTATTAATTTTTTTTACGGATTTAGTAAAATCCTTCCAATTTTCATCAGTCATTTAAGTTTTTTTTAAATTTTTTACACTATAGGGCTTGAGAAATTCTAAACAAGTTATTATAATATATACAGGAAAAAGAGGAAAGAAAATATGTCTCTGATTATATCTAATTCACCAGTAGATCAAGCAAGTTTAAGTAGCTACCTTGACAGAATTAAGTCAATTCCTACTCTAGATCAGGAATTAGAGCAAGAACTTGCAAGAAAAATGAACGAAGAAAAAGACGTTGAAGCTGCACAAAAGCTTGTAATGAGTCATTTAAAGCTTGTTGCAAAGATTGCTTTCGGATATCGCGGCTATGGTCTGCCCATTATCGATATGATATCAGAAGGTAATATAGGGCTTATGCATGCTGTTAAAAAGTTTAACCCGCAACTTGGTTTTAGACTTTCGACTTATGCAACTTGGTGGATTAAAGCGTCTATTCAGGAATACATTTTAAAAAGCTGGTCATTAGTAAAAATCGGTACTACAACCGCTCAAAAAAAGCTATTCTTTAGCTTAAGAAAGGTAAAATCGGTTATTAGCAAAGCAGAAAGTGGCTTTTTAACTAATGCTGAAATTGATGAAATTGCAAGCAGGCTAGACGTTACTAGTGATGAAGTCCGTGAAATGGACATGCGTATGAATAAATCAGATGCATCACTTCATACACTTGTTGGTGAAGATAAGTCTATGGAGGCTATTGATTTATTGCCAGACCCATCTGCTAATCATGAAAATATGATCATAGCTAAAGATGAAAAAAATTATAAAAATCAGCAGCTTACATCTGCTTTTAGTACTCTTAATGAAAGAGAGCAGGAAGTAATACGTAATAGGTATATGACTGAAAGTGCTATGACTCTTGAGCAAATATCTAAGACTTTAGGTGTATCTACAGAAAGAGTAAGACAAATCGAAGCAAAAGCGCTTGAAAAAATGAGAAATTTAATTAGCGCTGAATAAATTTTGTTATATTATTTAGACATTATAAATGCATCGCTTGCAATTTTGGAAGATGAGACTCCTGCCAAGAAAATTGTTTGTTTTAGGCTGCTTACGATTGCTGGGTTTCCGCAAAAAAATGCGTAAATACCTGACTTATTGGTAAATAAGTTAATAGTTTTTTCAATATTATGCTCAAGAGGATTATTTTCATCAAGTAAGCATTTAATATATTTGAAATTATTGTGTTTTGCGTTTAAATTTTCTAGTTCTTTAACAAAATATAGATCATTAAGATTCCTACCGCCCTGAAATAAATATATATCACCTATATGGTTGCTTTCTAATGCTTTATTTAAAATTCCCCAAAGAGGTGCAAGTCCTGTACCAGTTCCTGCTAAAATAATTGTATTATTATGGTGTTGATTGCTATAAAAACAATTACCAATAGGACCGCGTAACATAAATTCATGACCAACTTTAGCGTAGTTAAATAAAATATTACTCATGCGACCATTTTTCACATTTTTTACATGTAACTCAATAAGATCATCATGTATGCTTGCAATGGAATAAGAACGCGCCAACGAATTATTATAAATAAGATTAATATATTGACCAGGTTCTGCAGTTAAAGGTTTTTGAGGTTTTAAAGTTACCTGCATCACATTATCATTTAGTAGTTTTAAGCTATGAATATTACAAAATATATCAAGTCCTGCATCACTAGGCATGCATACCTCGATATCTTCAGTAACCTGATGTTGACATGCAAGTAAATAACCTTGTATTTTCTGGTTTGGATGTAGTCCTTCCTGTGATTTGGTTGGTAAATTTTTGCTTTCAGACTTCATAAGGCAAGACTGGCAAGTTCCGCTTCTGCAGGAATATGGAATAGAGTTGCCGGAAGATAGTAAGCTATCAAGTAATATACTATCTTCAGCTACTTCAATAAATGCTTGATTATATTTAATTTTAGGCATGTTATTTATTTAAAACATCGCTTCTTACGCTTTCTGCAATTTTAGCAACTTCGCTGATGTCATTAGCGGCAACGCCTAATTCTTGTAATGTAGATGCCAAATGACCAACAACGCTATCGAAATGAGCATCTGTTAATTTCATATGTTTATGACCTTCACGCATATCTTTGCCAGTATAATTATTAGGACCACCAAATGCATATGTTAAAAAGCTTTTCTGTTTAGCAATTTGCTTTTCCATATCTATGTTTTTGAAAAAATGGTTTATGGTATTATCATTTAAAACTTTACGATAAAAAATATCAACTGCTGTGTTTACAGCATTAACACCACCAATACGTTCAAATAAATTACTCATAACTTACCTCCCTAATATAAGTTTTATGTATAACTACTATTTTAACATTTATGAGATATTAAATAAACTAAATAAAAAACTATTTGCTTTTTTCCTTGTATTTCAATTTAATCATGGCACATATATTTAGTTAAAAACGGTATTTAAGTGCTATACAGAAAAATTTCATCTTATAAAACATTGTTATCTAAGGAAACTAAGAGGTTTTTAAGGGTTTATCATCAGACAATAATTTCACCGTTAGTTTCAGCTTTATTGTTTTATCATATATTTGCACTATCAATTTCAAAATCAGTTCCTAAAATTGCGCATTTGCATTATGAAACTTTTGTAGCTGCGGGTCTTATTGCAATGTCTGTCATTCAAAACTCGTTTGCCAATAGCTCTTCTACTATACTTATTAGTAAAGTAAATGGGGCTATTATTGATTATTTAATTCCGCCCTTTACCAGTAACCAAATAATTTTTTGTATTAATGCCGCTTCATTTTTTAGGTGTGCTTTAATATCGGTTTTAAGCTTAGCTGTATTTAGTTTACTTGCACCACTTCATATACATGATATATTTTTATTTGCATACTATATATTAGTAAGTTCTTTAATTTGTGGTCTTATTGGAACTTTTGCCGGTATATATTCCAGAAGATTCGATGACATGGCTGCAATCACAAATTACGTTGTAACGCCTTTATCATTTTTATCAGGCACATTTTATTCAGCGCATAACTTAGAAGGTTACTGGAAATATCTTGTTGACTTTAATCCATTCTTTTATATGGTTGACGGCATTAGATATTCAATTACAGGTTATTCAGAAGCTAGCATTGAAAGTGGTGCAATATTTTTATTAGCTTTATGTATATCGCTTTGGATATTTGTTTATGTGATTTTAGCAACAGGTTGGAAACTAAGGAAATAACATGGCAGAATATTACTTATTAATTAAAGCTTTGCATATAATTTCTTTTACAGCGTGGATGGCTGGAATGTTCTACCTTCCAAGGCTTTATGTTTATCATACAAAATATCAGAGTGGATCTGAAACTGATCAGTTATTTCAGACTATGGAAAGGAAACTGCTAAGAGTTATAATGAACCCTGCAATGATTGCGACATTTATTTTTGGTATAATGCTAATGTATATTTTAGGTTTAGAGTCTTTAGGCGGATGGTTCCATGCTAAGGTAACCTTAGTGCTAATTATGGCAGGATGCCATGGAATGCTTGCGAAATATCGTAAAGATTTTGAGAAAGGTGTAAACAAAAAATCTGAGAAGTTTTTTAGAATGTTAAATGAAGTGCCTACAGTATTAATGATTTTGATAGTGATGCTAGTAGTTCTGAAGCCGTTTTAATAAAGAATAATTGACAATAGGAGTAAAAAACTCTAGAGTTTATTCATCATTCCCAAAGATCTTATATATTTCAAACAATTCTAACGCGATAATAAAACAGATGACAGAAACACAAAACTTAAGTAGTGATGAATCAGAAAATACACAGGTTCAGGCTCACGAAGTAGAAACTATTTATTTAAAAGATTTAAAAAAGAAAAATCCTTTAGAGCTTGCCTCTATTGCAGATTCTTATGGTATAGAAAATACCAGTGCAATGCTAAAACAAGACTTAATATTTGCGATTTTAAAAAAGATTGCCGAAAAAGGTGGGGCAATTATCGGTGACGGTGTTTTAGAGGTTTTACCAGATGGTTTTGGCTTCCTTCGTTCACCAGAAGCTAACTATTTAGCAGGTCCTGACGATATTTATGTATCGCCAAATCAAATTAAACGTTTTGGTCTTCGTACAGGTGATTCAATTGAGGGTCAAATTCGCGCTCCTAAACATGGTGAAAGATACTTTGCTTTAGTTAGAGTAACAGAAGTAAATTTTGCAGCTCCCGAGACAATTCGTCATAGAGTGAATTTTGATAACCTTACTCCGCTTTATCCAAACGAAAGATTAATGCTTGAGAATGACACTGGTGATAGTAAAGATTTAAGCACAAGGGTTATTGATCTTGTATGTCCACTTGGTAAAGGTCAGCGTGCGCTTATTGTTGCGCCTCCTAGAACAGGTAAAACAATGCTTATGCAAAACATTGCGCATGCTATTACAAAAAACCATCCTGAAGTGTATTTAATTGTTCTTCTTATTGATGAAAGACCAGAAGAAGTAACTGATATGGCTCGTTCAGTAAAAGGTGAAGTGGTAAGCTCAACATTTGATGAGCCTGCAACACGCCACGTACAACTTGCTGAAATGGTTATTGAAAAGGCAAAAAGATTAGTTGAAAACAAAAAAGACGTTGTAATTTTATTGGACTCTATCACAAGGCTTGCGAGAGCTTATAACACGGTTGTTCCTTCGTCAGGTAAGGTATTAACAGGTGGTGTGGATGCTAATGCACTTCAACGTCCAAAAAGATTCTTCGGTGCTGCAAGAAATATTGAAGAGGGCGGGTCTCTCACAATTATTGCAACAGCACTTGTAGAAACTGGTTCAAGAATGGACGAGGTTATCTTTGAGGAATTCAAAGGAACTGGTAACTCAGAAATCATTCTTGAAAGAAAAGTTGCAGATAGAAGAATCTTCCCTGCGCTTGATATTATTAGATCAGGCACACGTAAAGAAGATTTACTATTTGATAAAAATATATTACAGAAGATGTGGGTTCTAAGAAAAATTATCATGCCTATGGGTACGGTAGACGCTATGGAATTCTTAATCGATAAACTTAAGCCAACAAAAAACAACGGGGAATTCTTTGATTCAATGAATTCATAAATAAAAACTGGGGGGAGTATTTATGTCAGTTACGTCAGGTCGTAAAAAATTTGCTTTAATTGGTGGTGGTAACATTGGTGGTACGCTTGCACACTTAATCGCACTTAAAAAATTAGGTGACGTTGTGCTTTTTGATATTGCCGAAGGACTACCGCAAGGTAAGTCACTTGATATTGCGCAAAGCTGTGCAGTTGAGGGGATTACAGTATCTTATGCTGGTACTAATGATTATGCGCAAATTGCAAATAGTGATGTTATCATTGTAACTGCGGGCGTACCACGTAAACCTGGTATGAGCAGAGACGATCTGGTAAATATTAATACAGGCGTAATGAAAACAGTTGGTGAGAATATCAAAAAATATGCGCCAAATGCTTTTGTTATTGTGATCACAAATCCTCTAGATGCTATGGTGTGGGTACTTCAGCAAGCAAGTGGTCTTCCTACAAATAAAGTTATTGGTATGGCGGGTGTTCTTGACTCAGGAAGATTCAAGCACTTTTTAGCCGAAGAATTCAAAGTTTCAGTAAAAGATGTAAATGCTTTCGTGCTTGGTGGCCATGGTGACACAATGGTTCCGCTCGTAAGATATTCTACAGTTTCTGGTATCCCAGTACCTGATCTCATTAAAATGGGCTGGAGTTCCGAAGAAAAAATCAACGCAATCGTTCAAAGAACCAGAGATGGTGGTGCTGAAATCGTAGGGCTATTAAAAACAGGTTCTGCGTTCTATGCTCCTGCTGCTTCTGCTATTGAAATGGCTGAAAGCTACATTTATGACCAAAGAAGAGTTCTTCCTTGCGCTGCAAGCCTTAATGGTGAATACGGCGTTAAAGACTTATATGTTGGCGTGCCTGTAGTTATTGGCAAAAACGGTGTTGAAAAGATTGTTGAAATTGAACTCAACGAACAAGAAAAACAAGAATTTGCTAAATCAGCTGATGCTGTAAGAAGCTTAATTTCCAGTATAAAATTATAAAAACTAATAGGTGAAATCTAGTATGAATATACATGAATATCAAGCAAAGGAACTTTTGCGTAAGTTTGGGGTTCCTGTAAATAACCAGGGCGGTCTAATTTTGAGCGCCGCTGATATCGACCCAGTAGTATCAAAGCTAACAGATGGTAAGCTTTATGTTGTAAAAGCTCAGATCCACGCTGGTGGTAGAGGTAAGGCAGGTGGTGTTAAACTTGCAAAAAGCCCTGCAGAAGTTAAAGATCTTGCATCAAAAATGCTTGGCATTACTTTAGTTACACATCAAACAGGTCCTAATGGTCAGGTTGTAAGACGTATTTACGTTGAAGAAGGATCTGACATTAAAAAGGAATACTACATTAGTTTAGTAGTAGACCGTGCAACATCAGCCGTTACTATTATGGCATCAACAGAAGGTGGTGTTGATATTGAAGAAGTTGCTGAAAAACATCCTGAAAAAATTGTGAGAGTTACAGTTGATCCAGTATCGCATATTCAGCCGTTCCATTTAAGAAAGCTTGCTTTCGCTATGGGTTTTACAGGTGAGCAGGCGAAAAAATTTGGTCAGTTCGTGGAAAAACTTTACAAAGCTTTCTTAGCAACTGATGCTTCGCAAGTAGAAATCAACCCACTAATTACTAATGAGAAAGATGAGTTTGTAGCACTTGATGCTAAATTTAACTTAGATGATAATGCTTTATTCAAGCATGCTGATATTCAGGCAATGCGTGATGAAGATGAAGAAGAACCATTAGAAAGAAGAGCGGCATCAAGTGGTCTTAGCTATATTAAAATGGATGGTAATATCGGATGCATGGTCAATGGCGCAGGTCTTGCGATGTCTACTATGGATATTATTAAACTTTATGGTGGTGAACCAGCTAACTTCTTAGACGTTGGTGGTGGTGCTAACAAAGAAAAAGTATGTGAAGCATTCAAAATTATTCTTTCAGACAAAAACGTAAAAGGTATTCTGATTAACATTTTCGGCGGAATTATGCGCTGTGACGTTATTGCAGAAGGTGTAATTGCGGCTGCGAAAGAAGTATCATTAAGTGTGCCGCTTGTTGTAAGACTTGCTGGTACTAACGTAGATCTAGGTAAAGAAATTTTAGCGAATTCAGGTTTAAAGATTGTTCCTGCTAACGATCTTGCAGATGCTGCGGAAAAAATTGTAAGTGAAGTTAAGAAGGTTTAATCATGAGTATATTAGTAAATAAAAACACAAAAGTGATTTGCCAGGGTTTTACAGGTTCTCAAGGTACATTCCACTCTGAGCAAGCTGTAGCATATGGTACAAAAATGGTAGGTGGTGTTACTCCAGGTAAAGGCGGCACAACACATATTAATCTTCCAGTATTTAATACAGTAGATGAAGCTGTACATACAACAGGCGCCAATGCTTCAGTAATTTATGTTCCGCCTGCATTTGCTGCTGACTCTATTTTAGAAGCGATTGATGCGGGTATCGAGCTTGTAATTTGTATTACAGAAGGTATTCCTGTTCTCGATATGATGACTGTCAAAAGAGCATTAAAAGGGTCTAGAACAAGACTTGTAGGACCTAACTGTCCGGGGGTTATTACTCCTGATGAATGTAAGATTGGTATTATGCCAGGTCACATTCATAAAAAAGGTAGAATTGGTATCGTATCTCGTTCTGGTACACTTACATATGAGTCTGTAGCACAAACAACAGCATTAGGTTTAGGTCAGTCTTCATGCGTTGGTATTGGTGGCGATCCAATCAACGGTACAAACTTTGTGGACGTAATTGATATGTTCCTTAAAGATGATGAAACAGATGCAATTATTATGATCGGTGAGATTGGTGGTAATGCGGAAGAAGATGCAGCTCAGTTTGTAAAAGATTCAAAAATTAAAAAGCCTATGGTTGGCTTTGTTGCAGGTAGAACAGCTCCTCCTGGTAGAAGAATGGGTCATGCTGGCGCTATTATTTCTGGCGGCAAAGGTGGTGCTGATGACAAAATGGAAATGATGCGTAGCGCAGGAATCAGAGTTTCTGAATCTCCGGCAACTATAGGTCTTACCATGGCACAACTACTTGGCAAAGCATAGGAGCAAAATACAATGTCACAGCTAAAGGGTAATACACACCTATTCGGTGGTAATACAGTTTTTGTTGAAGAACTTTATGAAAGATATTTGGAAAATCCGAATAGCGTTGATAGTTCCTGGCAAAGTTTCTTTAAAGACTTTGGTGATAGTAAAGATCAGGTGAAATCTTTACTAAATGGTCCCAAATGGTGTCCTCGTAATGTTACGATTACTAAGGTAAAAGAAGAAGTAGCTAAGACTGCGGAAAAAGGTAAAACAGCGGATATTTCTGCTGTTTTATTATTAAAAGCGGTCAAAATGATCGATAGTATCAGGGATAAAGGTCACTTACTTTCAAAGCTTGATCCATTAGGAATCGAACGTGTTCCAACACCTGAAGAAATTGGTTTAGGTTTGATTAATTTTGGTTTTTCTGCTAGCGAAGCTGAAATGGAAGTTGATATTAAAAACTATGTAAACGGAATTACTAAAGTTAAAGTTGCGGGTTTATATAATTTCTTATTGTCAGTATATTCATCAACATTTGGTGCTGAAATACAGCAAATTCGTGATCCTAATGAAAGACAATGGCTTTACGATAAATTAGAATCAGGCGAATTTATAAACCAGATTAATGCAAATGATCGTAAGCATATTCTTAGAACTCTTACTGAAACAGAAGGTTTTGAGCAGTTTTTGCATTTAAGATTCCCTGGTGCTAAACGTTTCTCTGTAGAAGGTGGTGAATCATCTCTTGTTGCTGTTGAGCAAATGATTGAAAAGTCAGCAGAGCTTGGTGTATCACGTATAATTATGGGTATGGCGCACCGCGGTAGGCTTAATAACCTTACTAAAATTCTTGGCAAACCTTATGTAGCAATGTTATCAGAATTTCAGGGTAATTTAGCATTTCCAGAAGAAATGGGTTTTTCTGGTGACGTAAAATATCACCTTGGTTATTCATCTATTAAAACGACTTCAAAAAACAATAAAATTTCTGTAACTATGGTGCCAAACCCATCACACTTAGAGACAGTTAATCCTGTTGTAATGGGTAAGGTAAGAGCTGAGCAAACAGAGGCAATATTAGAAGGCAAACAGCCTGAATCTATTGGTTCTATTCTAATTCATGGTGATGCAGCTGTTATTGGTCAGGGCGTAGTAATTGAAAGTATTATGATAGGTGACGTTCCAGGCTATGAAGTCAAAGGAACACTCCATGTTGTTGTTAACAATCAGGTTGGTTTTACTGCGAACCCATGGAACGGTAGAACCTCAAGGTATCCAACAGAATTTTTTAAAGCTGTATCTGTACCAATTTTTCACGTAAATGGTGATGATCCTGAAGCTGTTACAAAAGTTGCAAGACTGATGGCTGAATACAGGCAGACATTCAAAAAAGATACTGTAATGAATCTTGTATGCTTTAGGCTGCATGGACATAATGAATCGGATGAGCCGAATTTTACTCAGCCGCTTATGTACCATAAAGTATCTGCTCATCCTGGTGTAACCTTTAAGTATAAGGAATATGCTGTGAATAGCGGCTCTATTACAGAAGAGGAAGCTAGTGGTTATAAGGAAGCTTTCCGTAAGTTCTTAGATAGCGAACTTGATGCTTCAAAAACTTATAAACCGAACAAAGGTGATTGGTTAGAAGGTAAATGGTCTAAGTTTAAGCTGCCATCAATTGAAAGACAAGAGCCTAATACCGGTGTAAATATTGAATCACTTAAGAAAATTGGTGAAAAGCTAACATTTGTTCCGCAAGGCTTTGAAATTAATAGCAAAATTGCACGCCAGTTAGATCAAAAGAAAAAAATGTTTGAAACAGGTTCAGGTATTGACTGGGCAACAGCAGAGAGCTTAGCTTTTGGTTCTCTTTTAGTTAATAATCACCCAGTAAGACTTAGTGGACAAGATGCTGGTCGCGGTACATTTTCGCACAGACATTCAGTTTTCCATGATCAAAAAACTGCAGCAAAATACGAGCCGCTTAATAACTTAGCTGACAAACAAGCAAAATATGAAGTTATCGACAGTGCGCTTTCAGAATATGCAGTAATGGGTTATGAATATGGTTATGCTCTAGGTAATCCAAATGCATTAGTGCTTTGGGAAGGTCAGTTTGGTGACTTCGCAAATGGCGCTCAAATTATTATAGATCAGTATCTTGCTTCAGCAGAACGCAAATGGCTTAGAATGAATGGCTTAGTGCTTTTATTACCGCATGGTTATGAAGGTCAAGGTCCAGAACACAGCTCGGCAAGATTTGAAAGGTTCCTGCAGCTTTGCGCGGAAGATAATATGCAAGTTGCAAACTGTACAACACCTGCTTCATATTTCCACATTCTTAGAAGACAAATTGTAAACGACTTTAGAAAGCCATTAGTTATGATGTCGCCTAAGTCATTACTACGTCATAAATTAGTAGTGTCAGATTTAGCTGAAATGGGTGAGGGTACAAGCTTTAAACCTGTTATTGGAGAGGTAAGTAAAGTTATAGATCCTAAGAAAGTCAAAAAAGTGATTTTCTGTACAGGTAAAGTGTACTACGACCTTTATGAAGAAAGGGAAAAACGTGGTGATACATCTATTGCGCTTATTAGGCTTGAACAGCTTTATCCATTACCAAGCGATCAGATTTTAGAGGTTCTGGAAAAGTTTGAGAAGGCTAAAATTTTCTGGGCGCAAGAAGAGCCAAAGAATATGGGCGCTTACAGTTTTATTGCGCTTAAATTATTTGATTTATTGGGTCAAATGGTTGGCTATATCGGTAGAAAAGAGGCAGCTTCTCCTGCAACAGGTTATGGTAAAATCCATAATCGTGAAGTACAAGAAATTATAAAAGCAGTTTTTGAAAGTTAAGAGGTAATGAAATGACTGTAGAAATTAAGGTTCCACCACTTGGTGAATCAGTAACTGAAGCAACAGTTGGCAAATGGTCAAAAAAAGTTGGTGACAGTGTTAAAGTTGACGATTTATTAGTAGAGTTAGAAACAGATAAAGTTACCTTAGAAGTAACAGCATCGACATCAGGAGTTCTTGAGGCAATTAGCTTTGATACTGGTAGCAGTGTTACAGTAGGTACTGTTCTTGGTAAATTGAAAGAAGGTGCGGTCGCATCAGCAAGCCCAGCTCCAGCACCAACTGCAGTTTCAGCAGTGGCGGCAGCACCTAATGTTACAGTTGGTATTTCAGATAATGTAATGCCTTCTGCTCGTAAAATGATGGCTGAAAATGGCTTAGCGGCATCAAACGTACCTGGTACTGGTAAAGATGGACGTATTTTAAAAGGTGACGTTATAAATGCTCTTGAAAATCCAGCTTCAAATAGTAGCGCTCAAAGTTCTACAAGAAGTGAAGAACGTGTGAAAATGACAAGGCTTCGTAAGCGTATTGCTGAAAGGCTTAAAGAGTCACAAAATACGGCTGCAATTCTTACAACTTTTAACGAAGTTGATATGTCAAACATCATGGCTATGCGTAATCTTTACAAAGATTCATTCGAGAAAAAACACGGTGTGAAACTTGGTTTCATGTCATTCTTTGTAAAAGCTGCAGTAGCCGCACTAAAAGAAATTCCAGCAGTAAATGCGGAGATTGATGGTGACGAGATTGTTTATAAAAATTACTGTGATATTGGTGTTGCAGTAGGTACTGAACAAGGTTTAGTAGTTCCTATCGTTCGTGATGCTGATAAAAAATCATTTGCTGATATCGAAAAGGAAATTGTAGCATACGGCAAAAAAGCTCGTGAAGGCAAACTTACAATGTCAGATTTGAGCGGTGGTACATTCAGCGTGTCTAACGGTGGTGTTTACGGCTCGCTTTTATCTACACCAATTATCAACCCTCCGCAATCAGGTATCTTAGGCATGCATAAAACCATGGAAAGACCTGTTGCAGTAAATGGTAAGGTAGAAATCAGACCTATGATGTATCTTGCGCTTTCGTACGATCATAGAATTGTTGACGGTAAAGAGGCTGTAACATTCTTAGTGCGTA
Source organism: Alphaproteobacteria bacterium 33-17 (assembly GCA_001897445.1). NCBI lineage: Bacteria > Pseudomonadati > Pseudomonadota > Alphaproteobacteria > Alphaproteobacteria bacterium 33-17. The sequence goes on from MKSX01000016.1 coordinate 24,070, forward strand.
TTAAAGAATGCATCGAAAATCCTGAAAGATTATTATTTGATCTTTAATTTTAATAATATAAGGGGCTATTTTAATGGCTCCTTTTAAATTTTAGGGTATATAAAATTATGACAGAAAATACATTTGATACAGTATTTATTGGTGGTGGTCCTGGGGGATATGTTGGCGCTATTAAAATGGCTCAGCTTGGACATAAAGTTGCTGTAGTAGAGATGAGAAAAACTTTAGGCGGCACATGCCTAAACGTTGGATGTATTCCATCAAAAGCTTTGCTGGACTCTTCACATAAATATGAAGAGCTTATGCACTCATTTAAAAATCATGGCATTCATGCAAAAGATGTGAGTGTGAATCTTTCGGAAATGATGGCAAGAAAAGATAAAGTTGTAGGCGATCTTACAAAAGGAATTCAAGGTCTTTTTACTAAAAATAAAGTTACCTATATTAACGGTTTTGGTTCTATCAAATCACAAAGTGAAGTTGAAGTTAAAGCTGAAGATAGTAAAACTTCAGTACTTCAAACAAAAAATATCATAATATCAACAGGTTCTGACATTGCCAGAATTCCAAATGTTGAAATAGATGAAAAGACTATTGTTTCATCTACAGGGGCGCTTGCTCTTGGTAAAATTCCAAGTTCACTGATTGTAATTGGTGGTGGATACATTGGGCTTGAAATGGGATCAGTTTGGAAAAGACTTGGTACAAAAGTAACCGTTGTTGAGTTTTTAGATAGAATTACGCCGTCAATGGATTCTGAAATTGCAAAACAGCTCCAAAAAAGCTTAGAGCAGCAAGGCATGGAATTTAAACTCGGCAATAAAGTTTTATCTGCTGAGAATAAAAAAGATAAAGTGATACTGAATATCGAGTCTGTAGCAGATGGTAAAAAAGAGGCATTAGAAGCTGAAGTTGTACTTGTTGCAGTTGGGCGTGTTCCATATACCAAAGATTTAGGCTTAGAAAAAGTAGGAGTAAAACTTGATGAAAGAGGAAGAGTTGTAACTGATCACCACTTTAGAACAAATGTTCCTAATATTTATGCTATTGGTGATGTTATTACAGGTCCTATGCTTGCTCATAAAGCAGAAGAAGAGGGCGTTGCGGTAGCAGAGATTATTGCAGGTCAGGCAGGTCACGTTAATTATGACGCAATTCCAGGTGTGGTTTATACCCATCCAGAAGTAGCTACTGTCGGTAAAACCGAAGAAGAGCTTAAAAAAGCAGGCACTGAGTATAAAATTGGTAAATTCCCATTTTTGGCAAACAGTAGAGCAAGAGCAGTTGACGATACATTTGGTCTGGTAAAGATTCTGGCTTGTAAAAAAACTGATAAAATATTAGGCGCTCATATTATTGGTGCAGATGCTGGTACAATGATATCTGAGCTAGTTTTAGCTATGGAATTTAGCGCATCTGCTGAAGATGTGGCAAGATCATGCCATCCACATCCAACCTTAAACGAAGCAGTAAAAGAGGCATGTTTAGCCGCTGCGTTCGGGAAAGCACTTAATTTCTAAAAATAAAGGGGTTTAAAGCTATTTTGAACCTCTTCCTTTTAAATATGCCCAATAAAGTTAAAAAAGAAAATTTACCCGAAAAAATATGTGAAGTTTGTAAGCGCCCATTTACATGGCGTAAAAAGTGGCAAAGGGTTTGGGAAGATATTAAATACTGCTCAGATAAATGCAGAAAAAACAAAAGTTTGGTAAAAGAAAATGATTAAAGTTGCTGTGATAGGTGCAAGTGGTGCCATTGGTAATGAGTTTGTAACTCAATATGCTAATATGGATAATATTGCTGAAGTATATGCATTTTCTCGTAATCTCATTAATCATGAAAGTCCTAAAGTAAAAGCTTATAAAGTAGATTATTTTGATGAAAATCAGTGGTTAGACATTCTACCTGATATGCCAAAATTTGATATCATCATTTTAGCAAGTGGTATACTTCATGATGAAGGAATTATGCCTGAAAAATCTATTAAAGAAGTTTCAGAACTTAAAATGATGCATATATTAAAAGTAAATACCGTGCTTCCTGCAATTATAATGAAGCATTTTTTGCCCAAGCTTTCTGATAATGGTAGATTTGGGATATTATCTGCAAGGATTGGAAGTATATCAGATAACCATCTTGGTGGCTGGTATTCTTATAGAGCATCAAAGGCGGCGCTTAATATGCTTATAAAGACTGCTAGCATTGAGCTTAAAAGAAAAAAGGTTGAGAGCATTATAATTGGGCTTCACCCTGGAACTGTGAATACTAAATTATCTAAGCCATTTCATGCAAATATTCCTGAAAAACAGATATTTACACCAGAATTCTCTGTAAATCAGATGGTTAAGGTTATTTTAGACATTACACCAGAAAGCTCAGGAAAATTTTTCGCCTATGATGGTCTTGAGGTGCAGCCATAAATAGTTGAATTTTTTGGAATAAACTATTATTAATATATAATTAGTAAATATCTTGACAAAATACTAACAAAATGTTAATATGTTAATGATTAATTTTAATAAGTGATTGTATTATGGCTCTTACACGTAAAATAGACTGGGAAAAAATAAAAAAAACAGCTCCTGTGGAAATTTTGAGCTTACTCGGTTCATTATTTGCTTATAAATATGCGGCTTATATTCTTGGTAGCCCGTTACTTACAGCATCTGTAGTTGGTATAGGTTATTATGGGATTAAAAAAATAAAAGATAATAATCCTGCTTTAGGTGAATACTTCCATAGACCTAAATTACTGACATTTTTAGCGATGGGATTAGTAATAGCTAATGCAGCTATTCCGGCTTTAGCAATTTTAGGTCCTGCGGCTTATAAGTTCTCTGCGGTACTAGCGCTTGGCTCAACGCTATATTCATTTGGTGCTACTAAGTTGTTGCAAAACGTATCAGATATGTTTGGACTTTATTACATTGAATCTAAGCTTATTGCTGCTGCCGTTGCAGGTGTTGCAGCATTTGCGCTTCTATCGCTGCCAATTCCAGCTTTATTTGCAGCAACAGCGGGTGTTGCATCAAGATTATTTGTTAATCTAACAGTTGGTCATACATTAACGCAGCTTGCGGTTGGTTATTTTAAGTTGCCAGATTATATAAGAACAGTAAGACAATCTTGGGAAGGATTCTTTAGCTTAAAATCGTGGAAGGGTGTAGCAAAAGCATCAGGTAAATTTTTAATGTATCAGGTTGGAGCTTTCTTAGCACTTGAGACATTTAGTAGTACGATGCACGTTATGGGGAGCTTTATCGGAAGTAAAGTTGCGCCAAAATTTAGCGGGTTCGGTGACTTTCTTGTAAATACATTCTTATTTGGTGCGCAAACTCCTATTGAGTGGGTGGCTAAAGGAGGAGTAAAATATGGTTTGCCTCTGTTATTAGCACCAGTTACAAGCTTCATGGGTATAGGAATACCAGTATACGGAGTAATTGCACTTGCTGCAGCTTCAGTGCTGTCCATGAGATCATATAAACAAGAAGCTGGATTTGAAAAAGCTGAGATTAAGCCAGACGGAACAGTTGATGAAAAAAACATTTATCAAGATTATGTTCAGGAACAGTCTAATAAATGGGGTTTAGTACGTAAAGCTGGTGAAAAATTATTAGATGTATCTGGTGGTTCATGGATCTTTAAAATTGAAGGTCAGTCGAATCCTCAAGGCTTTCAACAGCAACCATAAATACAATAATTAAAAAAGGCTCATAATGAGCCTTTTTTAAATTGCTTCTCTGGATCCAAATCTTCTGGTTCTTTGATTAAACTCTGTAACAATATTGCTTAAATCTTCCTTTGAAAAATCAGGCCATAAGGTATCTGTAAAAAACATTTCAGCATAAGAAATTTGCCATAAAAGAAAATTACTTACTCTGTAATCTCCGCCTGTTCTTATTAAAATATCTACATCAGGTAAATGGCTGGTATATAAATGTTTTTCAAACAAATTAGTGTCAATATCATCTATGGTAATTTGTTTATAGGCAGCCAGTTTTGCAATGCGTTTTGTAGCATTTACTATTTCATCACGAGCGCCATAACTTAGGGCAATATTTAGGTAAAGTCCTGTATTATCTTTAGTTTTATGAATAGCGGCAGCTATCATATTATTAATATCAGATGACAGCATTGATAAGTTACCAATTACTGCAAGTCTGATATTCATCTTATGTAGGGTATCAAGTTCGCTTTTAAGATAGTGCCTTAGTAAATCCATTAGGTCATTTACTTCTTGCTGTGGTCTATTCCAGTTTTCAGTAGAAAAAGCATAGACTGTAAGGTACTTTATGCCAAATTCAAGTGAATACTCACATACAGATCTTAGGTTTTTAGCTCCCCTTCTATGACCTTCAGCAGTAGGCAAAAAACGTTTTTTTGCCCATCTGCTATTTCCATCCATAATAATGGCGACATGTAAATCAGGGGAAACTATATTTGACACTTTAATTACATTGCAAGAATTTCTTTTTCTTTAGTAGAAACCTGACTATCTACGCCTTTTGTAAATTCGTCTGTAGCGTCTTGTACTTGTTTCTGATAGTTTTTATGTTGATCTTCACTAATAACTTTATCTTTTTCAAGCTTTTTAAATGCATCTAAAATATCGCGTCTAATGTTACGAGCCGCAACCTTAGCTTCTTCACCGTATTTATGTGCAACCTTTGCAAGTTCTTTTCTTCTTTCTTCTGTAAGTGGTGGCATAGGAAGTCTAATAAGCTGACCATCTGACATAGGGTTTAAACCAAGATCAGCGATAACGATAGCTTTTTCAACGGCTTTAACTAAACCTTTATCCCAAACCTGGACTACTAACATTCTAGGTTCAGGAGCAGAAACAGATGCCACTTGAGTAATATTTACTCTATCGCCATAAGCTTCAACCGCAACGCTATCTAGTAAGTTTGTTGAAGCTCTGCCAGTTCTTAAACCTTTAAGGTTATTTGAAAGTGTACCGTTTGCACCTTCCATACGTTTTTTAAGATCACTTATAATTGCAGATGGATCTAACATGTGTATTTCTCCGAGAATATATTTAGGTATATTTTAAGAGGACAATATCCTAAATAAGGCTCAGATGTCAAGACTTAGCTATAACCTATAACCTTCTTCACCAAGTTCTACTTTGTCAAGTCCACGTCTTTCTTCTAGCGGTGTTACCCTTAATCTTACAAAAGATTTAAGAACTGTAAGAATAATGAAAGTTGCTACTGCAGAGTATGCAATTACTATAAATGAAGATAAAATCTGATTTACAACAAGTTCCATATTGCCATGTATAAGACCATCCGCACCATTTGGATTTACAGCTTTACTTGCAAATATACCAGTTGCAATTGATCCCCAAAGACCTCCGATACCATGAATACCAAAAGCATCGAGTGAATCATCATAGCCAACTTTTGGTTTTACAATCATAACGCCCCAATAACAGAAAATAGAAGCAAAGAAACCAATTATAAGGGCGCTTGAGACCTCTACATATCCAGCTGCTGGTGTAACAGCAACAAGTCCTGCGATCACCCCGTTTATAATTCCAAGTGCATTAATTTTCTTTTCATGAATATAAGATATTGTAATCCAAGCAATTGCACCAGCTGCTGCTCCTGCATTTGTATTTAGCATCGCTATGATAGCGACCTGATTAATTGCAAGTTCGCTTCCTGCATTAAAACCAAACCAGCCAAACCATAATAAGCTACATCCTAATATAGTAATTGGAATATTATGTGCTTTAGCATCTGAACCAGATTGAGTTCTTTTGCCTATTACTAAAGCAGCAACTAAGCCTGCTATAGCAGCATTTAAATGTACTACAGCTCCGCCTGCAAAATCAAGAGGATGAAGTGCTTTATGTAACCAGCCATTTCCCCAAACCCAATGTGCAACAGGGGCATATACAAATATTATCCATAAAGCTGCAAATATCATAACAGGAATCATTCTTACTCTTTCTGCAAATGATCCAGTAATAATAGCTGAAGTTATTACGGCGAACATCCCTTGAAACATAACATATAAGTAGGTTGGGATTCCGCTTGATTCAGAATAAATGTCGTTAAGCGTTATATTGTTTAGCATAAAATTTCTTAAGTCGCCAAAATACCCGTTAATGCTTGTATCGCTAAATGCAATGCTATATCCGCAAATAATCCAAACCGCAGATACCACAGATAGTTTAATAAAACTATGCAAAATTGTAGAGACTACGTTTTTATTCCTCACCATACCACTATAAAAAAGTGCAAGCCCTGGGGTCATTATCATAACAAGTATTGATGATAAAAATATAAAAGCAGTATTTGCAGCGTTAAAATGCATATGCTCACTTGCGTAAGCAGACGAGGCAAGACCTATAATAGATAGCGCAGAAACTAAACCTACATACATTTTCATATAACATACCTAATATTTGTTTTTTGTTATAAAATTAATACTTTTTAAGTATGCCTAAATAAATTAATGGTGTAAATAAGTTTTTTATAAAAAAACTTTATAAATCAATAACTTAGAATGTAAAAATGTAAGGAATAATTTTCTGGAAGAGGAAGTGGTGTGCCCGGAGGGGTTCGAACCTTCGACCCTCTGATTAAAAGTCAGATGCTCTACCGCTGAGCTACGGGCACAAAATAGCTTGAATTTTTGCAATCAGCTAATATTGCTATGTTATGTCTTATAATTTATGTTTAGTCAAGGAATTTTTTTATAATTCTTTGATTTTAGTTATTGTGTGGTATAGAATGCACATAATTTTAAAGATTTATAGGCAAAAAAATGGATTTTAAAAATCAGTTACTTCATATGTACAAAGAGATGGGCGTAGATGAAGTAACAGGCGAGGGAGAAATGCTAATAGAAGAAGTAAAACAGGATATTAAGTCTAATCCTGTAGACTCTATAGATAATATTCAGGATTTATTTGAATATATAAATAAATTTGATGGTTGTAGCTTAAAAGAATTTGCAACAAATACTGTTATGTACGATGGCACGATTGGAGCAGAGATATTATTAATAGGAGAAGCACCTGGAGCGCAAGAGGATCTTGAAGGTAGACCATTTTGTGGTCAAAGCGGTCAATTGCTTGATCTTATGCTCAAATCTATTGGTCTTGATCGTAATAAAAACGTATTTATTACGAATAATGTTTTTTGGCGACCACCTGCAAACCGTAAGCCAACAGATGATGAGTTAGATATTTGCAGACCGATGCTTGAAAAAATTATTGCTCTAATAAATCCTAAAATAATTATAGCGGTAGGAAGTGTGGCAGCACAAAATCTTACGCAAAAAAATTATAATATGAATCAATTTAGGGAAAAACCATTTGAATATATTAATAAGTATTTAAAAGGACCAATTAAAACTTATACTATATTTCATCCTGCATACTTACTTAGGCAGCCTTCTCAAAAAAAGATTATGTGGTTTGATCTAATAAAAATTGAAAAAATTCTAAAAAATAGTAACATAAAAGTATAAATATAAATTTTTAGTATATTCAAGAGGGAATTTTATGTCGCAAAAAGCAACTATTACGTTACCAGATGGGAAGGTTATTGAACTTCCAATTTTAGAAGCTAAAAGTGGTCCGAATGTAATTGACGTTACAAAACTTTATAGTCAAAGTGGCTATTTTACATATGACCCTGGTTTTATGTCTACTGCTTCCTGTGATTCAGGTATTACTTTTATTGATGGTGATAAAGGTATTTTAAGACATAGGGGGTATCCAATTGAGGAACTTGCTGAGAAAAGTAATTTCATGGAAGTCTCTTATTTGCTTCTTAATGGAGAACTTCCAACCCATAATCAGTATGAAGAATATGTGAAAAAAATTAAAAAGCATACTATGATTCATGAGCAGTTACAGTTTTTATTCCGTGGTTTCCCAAGAAGATCGCATCCTATGGCTGTAATGGTTGGTGCCGTAGGTTCTTTATCTGCTTTCTACCATGATTGCTTAGATATTCATGAACCAGAAGAAAGGTTAAACGCAGCATATAGACTTATTGCAAAAATCCCAACACTTGCGGCTATGGCATATAAATATTCTATCGGTCAGCCATTTGTGTACCCAAAAAATGACTTAGATTATTCATCAAATTTCCTTCGTATGATGTTTGCGGTTCCTACTGAAGATTATCAGGTAAATGAAGTTCTTGGTAGAGCAATGGATAAAATCTTTATTTTACATGCTGATCATGAACAAAATGCTTCAACTTCAACGGTAAGACTTGCAGGTTCAAGTGGCGCTAACCCATTTGCTTGTATTGCATCTGGTATTGCATCCCTTTGGGGACCAGCACATGGTGGTGCGAACGAAGCAGTAATTAGAATGCTTGAGGAAATTGGTTCTGTGGACCGTATTCCTGAATTCATTGCTAAAGCTAAGGATAAAAATGATCCATTCAGACTTATGGGCTTTGGCCACAGGGTTTATAAAAACTATGACCCTAGAGCTGCGGTTCTTCGTAAAACATGTCATGAAGTACTTACTGCTCTTAACAGACAAAATGATACAATGCTGCAAATTGCTATGGAGCTTGAAAATATTGCGCTTCATGATCAATATTTTATTGATAAGAAACTTTATCCAAACGTAGATTTCTATTCAGGTATTATCTACAGAGCTATGAAAATCCCCCCCCAAATGTTTACTGTATTATTCGCAATTGCAAGAACAGCGGGCTGGGTGTCGCAGTGGAAAGAAATGATTGGTGATGAACATATGAAAATTGGCAGACCAAGACAACTTTATCTTGGTGAAGAAGTTAGAAATTATGTTGGCTTTGATCAAAGGAAAGAGAAATAGTTTGTAAATTTAAAGGCTTCTTAGTTATCAAGAAGCCTTTATTTTAGAGGTTCTTGTGCCTAATGCTAAAATCCTCAAGTTTTTTGCATGTAAGTTTATTAAATAAATCATAAGCAATAATTCATAAAATTATTGAATGCAAAATGGACTATTATTTTTCTGTGTATCTTTTAATTCTTCATTACTTGAGCTAGAGCTAGTAGAAGTTGGGCTTTCATAGTTGTAGTTTTTTGGTTGGATTACCTTACTTCTATAATTCTCTTCTAATTGAGCTATAAATTCTTCGTGTCCATGACTTGAGCCTTTAGTAATAAGTCTTGCCTTTGATTCTTCAAAAGCATTTTTAAACTCTGAGGTTTTAATAATGATTCTGATGAAAATTGGACTTAGGCTACTTTCATTTTTACGAAAACTTATTGAAATGCCACTATTTTCTATACGGTTTTTAATTTGTTTACAAGTCTCATCGTCAAGGGAACTTGATATAATACATTTACCAGAATCTCTATATTGCACCTCATTATAATCAAAGATATTTTTAATAGCATCTTCATATGACGTGGTTTCTAATAAGTTTAGCTCGAATTTTTCTAAGTTATAAAGTGACTTATGATACCAGCTTAATTTTTTGATTAAAATTTCCTGATAGTTATCCTGAGTAACATCAGGGTATTTTTTAACAAACTCTAGGTTTGCTTGAAAAGCATACATGACTAAAGCAAAAATTGAGGTCTGAAGCTTCGCGCTAAAAACGGTTTTGTTCAAATACAAGCTTCTATAGTTAAAAACTGAACATTTAGCTGAGTTATAGTTATATAAAAATCCGGCTACAATTTCTTCATTAATTTGATCTTCCTGAACTAAAAAGTACATAGATGTATCTTTGTCATCTAGGGTAAATTCAAATTCCTCACTTAATAAATGAGTTAAAGTTTCCGAGGCTATTTTAAATATGCTCGATTTTGATAAAGTTATTGAGGCTAAATGATGTTTAGTTGATTCTGGAAAGATAATTGAAGAAAGCATGATAGAAACCTATAACTATTAAGTATTAATAACTATTAATTGTTATAGTATTGGTTTTTAAAAAATCTAGTTAAATTAAGGATTTATTTCTTATTTTTAAAGAAAGACCATCTGTCATGTACCCAGAACCACTGCCATTTATTTTTATTTATAATTAAAGCGATTTCATCATTTAGGGTTTGTGCCAAAATTTTTGAGTCGGTTTCTTGTGGTAATATTACTTTGCTAGTTTCAAATGAGAATTTACTTTCGCCTTTTCTAATTCTTCTAACTGAAGCTATAATAATGGGTAAGTTATATTTTATAGAAAGTTCACTTGCGGCTGTTGCAGTCATGGCGTCATGATTAAAGAACTTAAGTTTTTCGCCATTATTCATTTTTTGATCGATAAGCATACACAAAATCAAGTTTTCTGGTGATTTTATGGCTTTAATCATATTTTTTGCGCCAACTACACCTTTATTAAATAGCCCTGTCGTATATTTGCTTCTAATGCTTGAGATTGCCTTATCTACAAAGCCATTGTTTGAGTGCCTGTAAACTAAGCTAAAAGGCATATTATGAATATTGCATAACTTTGGTCCTAACTCCCAATTTCCAAAATGACCTGATACTAAAATAACTTTTCCATATTTATCATATAGTTCTTGAAGTATTTTCATTTCAGTATTTTCAAATAAATCCAGAAATTCATTGTCAGATAAACTGTTCATCTTCATGAATTCACCAAAGTTCATACCTAAATGCATCCATACATCTTTAATTGTATGATGAATTTCAGAATCAGACATTTGTGGATATATAGTCTTTAGATTCATGAAAGCAATTTCGGATGATTTATGGAATTTTCCAATAAAAACAGCGATTTGACCCGTAATCTTAGCTGTAGTTTGTATTGAAAAGGGCGCAAGTATTATTTGAAATAATTTAAGGATTATATACTGAAAAAAATGAGAAATCATAATAATTTCGAAGGTGGTGGGCCCTGCAGGATTTGAACCTGCGACAGCTCCGTTATGAGCGGAGGGTTCTAACCACTGAACTAAGGACCCTTCTGTTGAACATGGAAAATATAATATCTAGTATTTGATAAATCAAGAATTATTTTGTAAAAAATCTATATTTATAAAAATTAAATTATTTACAATTTATGTAATATCAATATAGAATAAGATATGCTTAATAAATTAAAAACTTAAGGTTATGTATTATGCCGCGTACAAATAAACCAACAAATAATAGAGATTCCGAAGGAGAGGTTCAAGGCGCAGTTCAAAATAATGGCGCTACCCAAAATTATAAAGGCAAGTTATGGCTTAAAAATACGTCCAATGAAGTGGACCTTAATGAAAATGAGTACGGTAACTCTAACCTTACATTTTTAGACAAATTACTAGGATTCCTTAACCCTAACTTATATTCTGAAGCGCTTTCTACAGCTAAAGGCAAGAAAACTCAGGTTATTATTAATGATAAAGATGCAGCATTAGAAGCGCGGGACAATCTTGCAAGCGTTGGAAGAAAATTGACAATAACTGAAACTCAGCAGGGTGCAATTGCTTATGGCAAAAGAATAGATGCAATTTTAGAAATTATCGAAGCACCTGAGGGTATTACACTTAAGCCATCATCTACATTTTCAGGTATTTATACTATCCCAAGAGAAGACGCTATTGGTAATATTATAAGGGATGCAAGTGGGAAAGCTGTGGTTGATACCGTATTAATAAGAAGAGGTACCATTGTTGGCATGGTTATTTCAGATGAACCAAACAGCAGATCAAGGCTAAGTCCTCAATTCTTAAAATCAGCGGGTTATGAATCTTCTGTTGGCATGCCTTCAGCTCAAAAAGGTAGGGCAAGTAGCGCAGCTGTAAGCAATACAGGCATGGATAATGTGAATATACGAGGCGATGCTGATTCTACTAGTAAGGGTAAAGTAGGTGCTAAAGCTGCTTCTGGTCAGGCAACGGTAACAAAGAATCAGGCTGTAGCATCAAGTGCGCAAATAAATAATATGCCCTCTGCATCTAGGGGCATTAGTAATGGATCAGAATCAGGTCTGGAAGTCTTTGATGTTACAGGTAATTTAGGTGCAAATTCAGGCGGTAGATTAGGCGCTCAAACTCATACTTCAACTACATCTAAAGGAGCTGTGGCTCAATCTATAACTACTTCAGATGTATCTGGCAAAAAGCATTCGGGTAAAAAGGCTGAAGCAGGCGCACATATGGAAGGATTTGATGCTGGCGGATCATTATCAGCAAATAGCGGTGGTGGTAAAAAAGGAACCGGCATCAGGGCAAAAATTACCACTACTAAAGATATGTCAGCAGAAGGTCTTGCAGTTGAAGCATATAAGCTTTCTATGGGCATTAATGCGATGAAAGATGCTCTCTCTCAAAATAATACTACAACATCTTTCGAAAAAGATTCAAAAGCTCAAAAAGCAGAAATTACTGAAGGTAAAAAACCTCAAAAAGCAACTTCAAGTAAGGACAATAAGAGTGGTCTTGAAGGATTTGACGTAAAAGCTAGAATAAAAGAACTTAAAGAGCAGCTTAAAACTGAAAAATCTGTAAAAGGTAAGGCGAAACTCTTTGATGAGCTTAAGGAATTGTCTCAAAATGGTAATATGAGAGGCAGAAGAATAAATGCAACTCTTGCAGCTGAAGTTGACAGGGTGAAGGGTAGCTTACAAAAATTAGTGCAAGTTGTAAAAGATTCTGATATAAATGAAAAACCTGCAAAACAGAATAAAGGGAAAGGATCTCAAGAATTATCATAGGATATAAAATGGCGGCTCAACTTCCAAAAAAAATATTAGAAAGCCTAAAGCAGGCCGTAAGCAAATTTAGCCCTCAGGATAAGGATGCTATAAAGCAATATGGTCAGAAAATGGCAGGTACAGGAATGAGCTGGCAACCAGATCCTAACAGAGACTTTTTAAGTTTTGGGTATGGTAATGACAGAGGTCAGGTTCAGTCGGTAGATTCACAAGCTAAGAAAACACAACAAGCAAGATAATTAAATCAAGTGACAACAGAAATATTTATTGAAAAGCAAGGCTTTATGGGCGATGGTATTGGCTATATTAATGGTCAGAAAACTATAGTGCCGTTTGCAGCTAAGGGCGATACCTTAAAAGTCAAAATAATCAAACAAAACAGTAAGTTAATTCAGGCGGAAATTGTTGAAGTTGTAAGCCCTAGCCCTATGCGCGCTGTACCGCCTTGTAAGTATTTTGGTATATGCGGTGGCTGTGAAATGCAGCACTTAAATCAGGATTTATATATTCAAACCAAGCTTGAAGTGGTAAGGAATGCTATTAACAGAGCAGGTGGGCTGATAGAAAATATAGAATTTATAGATGTATCACCTAAATCTCGTCGTAAAGCCAAGTTTCATACTAAAAACGGTAAAATAGGTTTTTACAAAAGAAACTCAAAAGATATAGTTGAGATAAACTCATGTGAAGTTTTAAGTGACAAAATTATAGAAAAACTCAAATCTATTCGTAAGAATGGTGCAAGTACCGAGGTTATAGAGCTTGTAGAAGAAAATACTATTGATATTGCAGGTTTTAAGGTGCCTTATAATGGTTTTTTCCTTCAGGCATCACGTGATACTAATGAAATTATCGCCAACCTGATATTACCTACTCTAAATAATGATGATAAGATATCTGATTTATTTTCTGGTGTTGCTGCCTACAGCCTTTATTTATATAAACATGCTTTAAAATTTGATGCTTTTGATGGCGATGATAAAATTGATAATGTCATAAGCAGTTTAAAAGTTAATCATCAGATTGATAATATCAGATTTTTTACACGAGACCTTTTTAAAAGTCCTCTATCGCATAAAGAGCTTCCTAAATATGATTCTATCATTATCAATCCTCCTAAGAATGGTGCAGAACCACAGTTTATTGAAATTGCTAAGTCTAAAGTTAAAAACGTTCATATAGTATCTTGTAGTCCAATTAGTTTAGAGCGTGATCTACAGCATCTTGTTCAGGCTGGTTATAAAATTCAAAAAGCTGCTCTTATTGATCAGTTCAAATGGTCTTCACATTCAGAAGTTTATTTGCATCTTATACGTTAATATATTAACATTAGTTAATCCGTTAACTTAATTGAGATATTATTGATGAGTAAATTGCATGAATGTGTTCAGAAAAATGACTATACCGAGGTTTATAAGTTAATTTTAGAAAACGCAAATCTAAACGTGACGGATGTTTTTGGTCGTACCCCATTGTTTTGTGCTGTAATGAATAGGCAGTATAATATGATAGGTCTATTGTGCATGCATGGAGCTAAAGTTGATAGCATCGATAACTGGGGTATGACTGCTTTAGATTTAGCTATTGAATACAAAAGCAAAATAATGGTAACATTGCTGACTTCTTTAGGAGGCAAAAATTTATATGCATTATCATCATCTGACAATGAAATAGAAAAGTTTATTGAGGGAAATCAAAAAGATAACTTTAAAAAAGCTTATGAATATGTGAGACCCTATATGATATTGTTTAATAAAAATATGATAGAACAATATTATGATGGTTATTTGTCCAGAATTTCAGTTGATGGATTTAGAAATACTATAGATAATCAGAAAGAACAATTAAAAGACTTTTTAAAAACTCGTAAGTACTTATATAGCTGTGATGGAGATTGTAATATGAAAATGATTGATGACATTCAGGAAATGATTAATGAAAAACTTGAAGAGTTTCAAATGCGTAAATCTCTAACTTTATAAATAATCCAATATCAAAGGAAGCTTATACTGATCGTCATTTGCATTGCCAAAAGTAGCTTGTGGAAGAGAAGTTTTATTGTGAATGCCGTATATAATTGATTCTTCTATAATCTCAAGGCATTTTTCCAAATTGGAACTATTTGAAATCGTTCTAAATTCCATGCGTTTTATGCCTTCTTCGTTTTTTACAACTCTAATAGCAACTGATCTGTTATTACTACCCCAGCAAAGCTTAGTAGCTGTATGAATCGTACCTTTAATATATCTTGCCTTATCTTCTTCTGAAGGGTTAAAAATTTTCAGCATTTCTGGCATTCTTTCTAAACAACCTGCAAGCATATAATCGAATGTTTCATTGTCATGATTTTTCAGGCTAATGCTTATTTGAAGGGAGCTTGATGGTTCAGTTTCAAAAGGCTTGGTATTAAGTATACATTCTTGGTCAATAAGAAAATTGTAAATTTGATTATGTAATTTTATGAGTAAAAATTTATCAGCTATTGGGGGAAGGGCGATTTCATATTGGTTTTCACCATCTTCCTTTTTTAAATCAATAAAATTTAAAGAAAATTCGGCAGAAATCTGATTTAGATACTGCCGAATAACTTCAAAACTGGCATTTCCAAGGTAAAACTCTATTTCAATGCCATATATAAACATAGATTACTAAAGTTTAGAGTTAATCCAGTCAACTAATAGCGATTTTGGAAGAGCGCCAACTTTTGTATCATGAAGTTTGCCTTCTTTAAATACCATAAGTGTTGGAATTCCTCTTACGCCAAATTTTGTTGGTGTGTCTGGATTCTCGTCAATATTAACCTTAACAACTTTAAGCTTTCCATGCATATCTGCAGCAATGGATTCAATTACTGGAGTAAGTTGTCTGCAAGGGCCACACCATTCTGCCCAAAAGTCTACTAAAACTGGTTCCTTTGAATTTAAAACATCATCTTCAAACGATCCATCTGTAACTTCTAATACCATAATAAGTCTCCTATTTTTTTATCAAAATTAAATGAAATAATATTTTTCGTCAATTACATTGCAAGGAATGCTTCAATTTCTTCTGGTGTGCCAACATTTATTGTCTGAATTGTTGGTGCAACCCTTTTAATAATGCCTGAAAGCACTTTACCAGCACCTATTTCAATTACATGTGTAATACCATCGCTCTGAAGCTTAAGCACTGATTCCCTGAATCTTACTCTTCCTGACACCTGCTTTACTAATAAATCGCGCGCTAAGTTTGAATCGTTACAAATATCTGCGGTAACGTTAGCTATGATTGGAATAATCATATCGCCAAGCTGTTCTTTTGCTAAAGCTTCTTCCATAACTTTTTGGGCTGGTAACATAAGTTCACTATGAAATGCTGCGCTTACCGGGAGTTTTACTGATCTTTTGCCGATCTCTGTAGCTTTCGCAATGGCTAGCTCTAAACCTTCTAAATGACCACTTATCACAATTTGTCCTTCAGCGTTATCATTTGCTACCTGGCATATGTGACCCTGGCTTCTGCCATAAGATGCTATCATTTCAGCTGTTTCTATATCGCAGCCAAGTAATGCAACCATTCCGCTTGTGCCTTTTGGTGCTGCTTCCTGCATGGCTCTGCCTCTGATTCTGAGTAATCTTGCGCTTTGTTCTACTTTAAACATTTCAACTGCGGTGAGTGCGCTGTATTCCCCAAGAGAATGCCCAAATGCCAGAGATACTTTATTTTTTAAGTTATAACCCGCCTGTTTTTTAAGAATATTTATAACAGCCATAGAAACAGCCATTAAAGCGGGCTGCGCATTTTCTGTCATTGTTAGTTCTTCCTGAGTACCAGTAAAAATTAAATTTGATAGATTTTGTTTTAAAGCTTCGTTAGTTTCCTCAAATACTTCGCGAGCTTCACTAAAATTATCATATAAAGATTTTCCCATTCCAATAGACTGTGAACCCTGACCTGGGAAAGCAAATGCAATTTTCATTTAAACCTCTCTTCCTAAATAGCAAAATTTAGATTATAATATAAATTAGATCTCGAAAATGTATATAATATATCATGCTCAAAATTACCAGCTTAATTGTCCTAATGGGATTTTTGTCTTTGAATCAAGCCACTGCTGCTGATACAAATGCAAAAGCCTTAATAAATGCTTATAAAACAAATAACTGGTCTTATTTAACTAAAGTTTCAAAAACTTCTAAAAACTTAGAATACTCTCTTTTAAGCAAATGGCTATATGTAAAAGACTCTAAAAGTAATGCTTCATTTGAAGAAATTGCTAATTTTATTTTGAAATACCCTGATTTCCCTGAACATAAAAAGATAAATGCTTTAGCTGAAAGCAAGATGTCATACAACAGCGATCGTAAAATAGCTGAAAAATTTTGCAAAAGTATTACTCCATCACACGGTAATGCGCATAAAGTTTGTAATGTTTTGCATGCTAGTAACACTAAAGAAAATAGTAAAAAAATTATTTTTATTAAAAAAGCATGGGTAAATGGTGATTTTTCCAGTAAAGAAGAGCAGGAATTCATCCAAAAATATAGTAAAATATTACAAGAAAGTGATCATTATCAAAGAGTTATGAGACTACTTTGGCAAGATAAAACAACTGCTGCTAAAAACATATATAGTAAACTTTCAGCAAGTCATAAGGTTTTATATGATAATATTAAACAGATTAGAGCAAATAAACCGCCAAAAATTGCACCTGAACATTATAAAAACCCATTAGTTATATATAGTTTAATAAAGTTTTATAAAGAAAGAGGGCATACAGATAGAGTAGATGATTTGCTTATTCAGGCAGGAAAAAACGTTCCATATCCTGAAAAATGGATTGGTATTAGAAAGCTCAGAGCCAGAGAAGCAATTAATCTAAAAAATTATAAAGAAGCTTATAATATTATTAAAAATCATGGACTTACAGAAGGTGTAGATTTTGCTGATAGCGAGTGGTTAAGTGGTTGGCTTGCCCTAACATACTTAAAAGACTATAAAACTGCTAGTCAGCACTTTGCGCGTATGTATAACGGTGTAAAATATACTATGAGTAAGGTAAGGGCTGCATACTGGCTGGGTATGGCTTATAAAAAAGCGGGAAATAATGAAGAAAGCCATAAATGGTTTGAAGTGGCGGGACAACACCCTGAGCAGTTTTTTGGACAAATTGCATTATTTAAGCTAGGTAAGAAAAATTTTAGTTTACCTGCTGCTCCAAAAATCGATAAGGAATCTGCTTCTAGAGCAGAAGGTAATGTAAAATATAAAATAGCTAAAATACTACTTGGCGTTAAAGAGGGTGGGGTAGCAAAGCAATTTCTTAATTCATCAGTCAGGCATTCAAAGTCTAAAGCTGAAAGTTACATGTATGCTAAATTGCCATTAAGCTATAACTTGAAAAATATTACTGTTGAAGTTGCTAAAGAGGCGGCACAAAAAGGGCATTTATTTTACGATATTGGTTATCCAAGGATTAAACTTAATTTTAACCCATTAATTGAAAAAGCTATTATATTTGCAATTACAAGACAGGAAAGTAATTTTTACCAATATGCAAAAAGTTCAGCTAATGCTCTCGGTATGATGCAGCTTTTACCGTCTACGGCTAAGCAGAATGCAGCTCAGCTGGGAGTTCAGTACAGTTTGAAAAGCTTAACATCTGATCCTCTATATAATATGAACCTAGGTCAGTTTTATCTGCACAAGCTTTTAAATGCATACGATAGTAACCTTTATCTGACTTTTATGGGATACAACGCAGGAACAGGTAATGTAAGGAAATGGCTTAAAATGTTTGGAGATCCAAGTAAATTTACTGATTTAGATAAGGTTATAAACTGGATAGAATCCACTCCATTTAATGAAACTCGTAATTATGTGTACAGAATACTTGAAAATTTACAGGTTTATCGCTATATATTAAATTCCAAAAATGGCATTCAGCCAATTGAAATTCAAGAAGATTTGCTTAACTATTAATAATTGTTGCAAAATGGTAAAGTTTGCTATAATTTAATCTTGACTTTTAATCATTTTTTAGATATATTAGCTTTCTACATACAAAAAATACGCTCAAAAGAGTATTTTTAATAAAAAAATACAACTATTTGTAAAGTTTTAAAAATAAATGTTGATATTTTAAAACATGCGTTGTATTTATCATTTTTAAAAATATGTTGCCTAATTGGCAATAACGAAATACTTTTTTGTGTTCGTTACAAAAAATTAGAACTTTTAAAGGAGAAAGAATAAATGAGAGCTTTACTTATTGAAGACGATCCATCAACAGCCCGTTCAATTGAACTAATGTTAGATGCTGATAACATAAAGTGCGACATTGCAACTTTAGGTGAGGAAGGATCGCAGTTAGGAAAAGTATATGATTATGATATCATTATTCTAGACCTCATGCTTCCAGATATTAACGGGTATGAAGTGCTTTTAAGATTAAGAAGTAATAAAGTACAAACTCCTATTCTTATTCTTTCTGGTTTATCTGCTGCAGAACAAAAAGTAAAAGGTCTTGGTTTTGGTGCTGATGATTATGTTACAAAGCCATATGACAGAAGCGAATTATTAGCAAGAATTCATGCTATTGTACGTCGTTCAAAAGGTCATGCTGATTCTGTAATCAGATTTGACAAAGTTACAATCAACTTAGATACAAGATCTGTAGAAGTTGACGGAAATATTTTACATCTTACAGGTAAAGAGTACCAAATTATCGAGCTTTTAGCTATGCACAAAGGTACAACTCTTAAGAAAGAAGATTTCTTAGGTCACTTATACGGTGGTGTTGATGAGCCAGAATTAAAAATTATCGACGTATTTGTATGTAAGTTACGTAAGAAACTTGCTGATGCATCAGGTGGTTTAAATTATATTGAAACTGTTTGGGGTAGAGGCTACATGCTTAAAGAAAACCCTACACTTGTTGATAATAATGAAAGTGATGACATGGTAGCAGTTGATCCGGTTGGTTCAGAAGCTCCTGCTGGGAGACCTACTACTGTTGGTGCTCCTAGATAAGTCTATCACAAAGTAATAAAATAAAAAAGCGCCATAATAAAGGCGCTTTTTTTATTTTATATATAAAAAAAACAAATGAGAGTAGACAGTTAATTTTTTAACTATTATAATTAATTAGATGTACCAATTAATTAATCAAGGGGTTAATATGCCTAGCTCACATACATACCATATATTTGTTAGAGAAACTTTTTCCGAAACTGATCAGCGCATTGAAGTTATAGAGCAAAATACAGGTTTTAATTTAATTTTAGAGACTGCTGTAGAGAATTTGGAGGGAGCTATAGACTATGCGGCTGACGATTACTCAAACCCCTTAGAAGCTGCAATAAATATCATTTATGATAATTTTGATAAAAGCCGCGCAAAATTTACTATGGACTTTAATAGTGAGGTTCTTTTGTGTCAGGCATCTCGGATTGATAAGGATGTAATTGAGGCAATAGTAGAGATTCAGGAAAATATATCAGATCTAAAGTATAACTACAAATATACTCCAATATCTAATGGTGATACTGATGGTATTGCAGAGTGGGAATTTGTTATATAGTAAATATCGTAACTTTATATTTTAGTACTATAAAAATTATATATTACTAATAGCTAAACTTGAATACAGGTTATCTAAGACCTATAGCAAATTCAAGCTTACTTGCAATATCAAGTTCAACAAAATTCATAAGTTCGGGGTTAAACCAAATCTTCATAGGGAATTTTATATCTATAGATTCGCCTGGCTCTATATATTTTGCACCTGTATATGGGAAAATTTGTTTTACTAGTTCATTATTATTGCGATCTTTAATAGTAACCCTTAAAAATACAGCATCAACAGGCTTATTAGAGTCATTTATCATATTGCCACTAAACACAAGGAAATTACCGTTAGTAGTTAAGGTTTTCTGAATTGTAAGATCAGCAAACTTCATACTTGTAGTATTACTATAGCCTATAGAATCATAAAAACCTTCAAACTTAGCGGTAAGACCTAGATTATCTCTATAAAAAATAAGCATAGTAAAACTAAGCATTATAACGCCAATAAAGAAAAACACTATTTTTGGAATATATTGAATGATTAGTGCTTTTGTAGGAATTCCAAGCTTTCCTTCTCCTGGGTCTTTAATAAATTTATCAATGTTGATTTCTTCTTTTTTAGCCGTGGTAAATGAAAAGTCAGGATGTTCCTGATGCCACTCATTCTTACATTTACTGCATCTTACTTTTCTACCTCTTGGAGGTAAAATATTGTTATCTAAGCTAAATCTTGAAAAACATGAGGGGCAAGTAACAATCATGTGATTTTCCAATAAAAAATTTAATATTACCACGATTATATGATTATTTCTGGCAGCACGCAATTCGTATTTTATTGATTTACATGACTTTTTAGATAAATATCGCATTTTATTATAAATTAAAGCTTTAATCGTTAATTTAATTTAACTATTTTTATTCTTAAAAAATGTCAAAAATCTTTATTTGTTAATTAATTTATTTTAAAATATATATTGAACCTACAATAAAGAGGCATCAAATTAATTACGGACTTTTAAATGTTGGAGTTTTAGAAGATCGCTTTCATATTTTAGAGCTTATTCGCGGCTACTTTGGAGCGGCCCATATAAAGTTTACAGAAAGTCAGGAAATCGAGAACAATAGAGATTTGTTCTCTGCTTTTAATATGGTGGTAGTATCAGAGCCTAAAATTAAACTATATGGTCAGTTAATAAATGATAATGCTGATAAATATTTTAAAATTATTGTTTTAAAATGTATTGAAGATAGTATGGCTATTCAGAAAGAACTTAATAATCTTCCAAACGTAGTCGAAATTGAGACCACAAATCCAGCCACTTTTACTAAAACACTAAATGATATAATTTTTGAAATTTCTATAGATAATTTATTGGAAAGATTTGGGTCAATTTCATTGTCATTTTCAAAGCCATCTGAGATAGATTATATTGCTCAGGTTTTATGTAGAATTTTCCCAGATGCAGATAGAGCAAGACTGGGCATGCACGAAATTATGATGAATGCAATAGAGCATGGTAATTTAGGAATTGAGTCGAAAAGGAAAAATGAGCTTTTATCAAAAGGTATATATACAGATGAGATTAGTAAACTTATAAACACAACACAAAAAACTGCAAATATTGACATAAGAAAAGAAGCTGGAAAGGTAAGCATTACAATAACAGATGAAGGGAGAGGCTTTGACTGGAAAACATTTCTTTCTAAAACCCCCAGGCTTGATGGAATTTCAGGCAGAGGTCTTGCCATCGCAAAAAATATTGCTTTTGATGAACTCAGTTTTAATGAACAAGGTAATCAGGTAAAAGGTGTAATGTATGACACAAGAAAATAACATTGAAACATTACCCTTTGAAAATCATACATACTGGATGTGGGATGTAAATACCAATACTTTCCAGATTGCAGACGGTGTATTAAAATTACTAGGATATACACGCGATGCTATAAGTAACTTTGATTCTTGGAGTAAGCTCATACATATTGGTGATTATAATATGGTGATGAGTATTTTAAAGGAATTTATTAGACAAAATGAAAACAATACCATTGAATTTGATGCAAGGTTTATGCATAAAAACGGTTCTACCGTATATTTTCATTGTAAATGTGTAGCTGAAATAGAGCTTGGTAGGATTGTCAAAGTTTGTGGCGTCCAAAATGATGTAACAGAATATAGAAAAACTATAGATCGCATATTGTTTATTCAGAAAATAGCAGGCGTCATCACTTGGGAATATGACGTATTTACAAATCTGGTTATGCTATCAAATGATTTTCTTGAACTTATTGGTCCAAGTAGTCGTATAAACATGGTTACTCTTGATGAATTTGTTGAAATGATTTATCCAGATGACCGAACAAAATTTTTGAGTACAATTAATATTATACTTGGTAATAAACCATGCTTGCCAGAAGTAATAAGGTTTATAACTATGGATACAAGTAAAAGGTATTTTCAGGTTCATACAAAAATTTCTTATGATAATTTAGAGAGACTTAAAAGTATTATTTTTGTATCGCAAGATATTACCTTTTCTAAGCTGACAGAAGAGCAGCTAATGCAAACAAACCAAATGTATGATTTTTTAATAAATTCAACAGAAGATGGCATTTGGGACTGGAACATTGATACGGATGAAATATGGTTTTCGCCTAAATGGAAAGAAATGCTTGGTTATGCATACGAAGAGCTGCCTAATCATGTATCTACATGGAAAAAACTTATACATCCTGATGATATAGACAGAAGCTTTAGAATATTAGAACAGTACAAACAAGGTTTTATTGAAGAGTTTAATATAAAACAGAGATATTATCATAAAGATGGATCTATTATGCATGTGTTATCGCGTGCAAAAATAATGCTTAACAATAAAAGACAAAAACGCTTGGTAGGTTTTCATACTAATATTACAGAGCTTCAGAATGCTTTAGATTTAGCTCAGCAGGCTAGTAAAAGTAAATCATTATTCCTGGCTAATATGAGCCATGAAATAAGGACGCCATTGAACGGGATAACTGGCTTAAGTCATTTAATGCTCGATACAAAGCTTGATCATAAACAAAAAGGACTAATGAGCAATATTATTGCTTCATCACAAATTTTATTAGATATAATTAATGATATTCTTGATTTTTCAAAGATTGAAGCTGGTAAGATTGATTTAGACAGATCTGAGTTTAATTTATTAAACGTTATAAAAGATACTGTAAAAATCTTCTCTTATCAAATATCACAAAAGAAAATCGAGCTATTTATAGACTACAATCTGCCTGATAATTTTCAAATTGTAAGCGATAGCTTCAAAATTAAACAGATAGTTCAAAACTTCACCAGTAATGCTGTAAAATTCACCTCTAAAGGTCATGTAATTATTTCTGTTATACTTGAAAAAATCGATGAGATGAATTCAAGAGTTTTAATTAGCGTAGAAGATGAAGGAATAGGTATAGAAGAGTCTAAAATAGGGCAAATATTTAAGGAATTTACTCAGGCAGATAGCAGTACAACAAGAAAATATGGTGGTACCGGATTAGGTCTTGCAATCACAAAGCAACTTGTAGAAATTATTGGTGGTAAACTTGTTGTAACAAGTGAGATAAGTAAGGGTTCTAAATTCTGTTTTTCTCTACCTATTGATAAAAAACCCGTGTTATTACCAAAAATTAAAAATGATTTTACCATTGGGTTTGTAAATGGTTCGCAAAAAATTCAAAATATTCTAGGTAGACTGGAAGAAGAGTATAATGTTGTTATTAATCCTGCTATTGAAAATATAAAGTCATTAAACGCAATAGTTATAGATGACAATCATTCTGAGTTTAGTAACTATTTAAATATAGCTCAAAAGGAAAATATTAAATGCGTACTTGTATGCCATGTTAATAACATGATAGAGCAAGATGAAAATGATAAATTAACTATAATAAGCAAGCCTTATAGTATATATAATATAGTAAAAATCTTTGCAAAAAAATCTGAGGCAGAAGTAGTAAAAATTAACAAAAAAATCTTTGATAATAAGAGTATTCTAATAGTTGAAGATAATCCTATTAATCAGCAAGTTTTATCTAAAATGTTAGAAAAATTCCAAATTAAATGCGAAATTGCAGCAAATGGTTTAGATGCAGTAAATGTATATTCTGAAAAAAAGTATGACCTTATTTTTATGGATTGTCAAATGCCAGTTATGGATGGGTTCGAATCCACCAGACGAATTAAGCAAATCAATAAAGACCAAATTATTGTAGCAATTACAGCGAGTGCAACAAAAGAAGAAAAAGATAAATGTTTTGAAGCTGGTATGAATGACTTTATTGCAAAGCCATTTGTACCCGGAGACCTTGAGAATGTATTAAATAAGTATTGGAGTGCATCATGAGTGAAATTAACATAGATACTTTTAATGAACTTAAAGAAATTATGGAGGATAATTTTAATTTTTTAATTGAAAATTATATTAAAACAACTTCCAGACTTTTAGATGAACATAAAAATGATCTAAATGCCAAAGATTATAATGCTATAAAAATAAAGGTGCATTCTATTAAGTCATCCAGTCAGCAAATCGGAGCGATGGAGCTGGGCGAAATGTCTAAGAAAATTGAACTTGATATTATAAATAATCAGGTTACAAATATTGAAAGTCAAATGAATGATTTGGTTTCTAAGTACAAGCTTGTTGAAGCAGAGCTAAAAGGATTAATAGGCAGTGGATCATAAAGAATATAAAAATATACTTTTAAACATAAAGCACAATTTTTTACCAGGATATATTTTCCTGCTAGCCTCTAATAAAAAAGAACAAAAAGCTAAGTTTTTCTTTGAATTTCTCGCTGAAATGCAGTCAATTTTTAGTAAAACCCTTGATCCTACTTTACAGCAAATAAGGATAACATGGTGGAAAGAGGCTATAGAAAACAACCTGCATGATAATCCTCTTATAAAGAATATTACAAACTTTAATGCAATTGCTTTGCTGGATATTTTTGAGGCAAAAATTGAAAATAAACCAGTTAGCTATAATAGTGCTAAAGATTTATTACTTGAGTTTTGTAAAGTCCTTAACATAACAGAATCAAATATTAGTACTAATAGTATTGACATCATGGCTGACTTTTTCAATAGCACGCATTTTTCTAAAAATATTGTAGATGACATTCTGAATAAAAGTTTACGTAAATTTTGTAGAATTGCTGCAGATATTGTTCATAATCCAAAGGCAAACAGGTTTAGACCATGGTTTATGGTGAAGTTAATACTAAAATAATCTCGGCTCTCTTGTTTGAAATTTAAGCATTTCTAATTTTGTATGAATAGAATGCAAAAGTTCTTCGTAAATAATTTTATTATATTCAGGATTCGATAAAGATAAATAATTGCAATTTATCAGTCTTTCATAGACTTCTGTGTAAATATTCTCATGCAGATTATTACGGTAACTCTGGCAAGGAAATAACTGATTATCATTATGCAAATACATACAAGTATTGAAATAAAGGTCAACTAAAGCGCTGTTATAACACAATATATAATTTTCTGCATATGAAAATACCTTAGAGTATTCTATTTTGTTATCTTCGCAGAATATATCGTTGAATGATTCAACTGCACAAATAATGTTAAAACGTGTTGTGCTGCCAAATAATATTAATAAAGCAGTACTTAATGTATGATTGTGTGCTATGGATACTTCTAAGGGTGTAATACCTAGGTAATCCGAATAATTTATATTAGCTCCATAAAGGTGTAGTAAAGCAATCATATCGTGCAATCCATGAGTTGCTGCGTATTATAATGGTGTTCGTCCCTGTAAATCAATAACATCTAGAGTTGAAATATTGGATATTATTTTTATAACCTGGCTATAACTATTATTTAGAACAGCCTCATGTAATGGGGTGGGCATATGAATTTAAAAATTATAAAGATTGAGCATTATAATATTCAAATATTCTTCTAAATTCTTCGCCTCTATGTTCAAAACTTTTAAACTGATCAAATGATGCACAAGCAGGACTCAAAACAATATTTGCATGTTTGAGATCGCTTTTAGCATCTAATGCTGCATCGGTAAAGGCATTTTCTAATGTTCCGCATTTTGAATATGAAACGCCTTCAGATTTTAGGAAATTTGCAAATTCATCCTGAGAAGATCCTATTAAATAAGCCTTATGTACATTTGATAGGTATGGTCTTAGAGCTTCCAGCCCCCCTTCTTTTGGCTGACCACCTAAGATCCAATAAATATTAGAGAATGATGATAAGGCCGCTATTGATGCTTCAGCATTTGTAGATTTGCTATCATTATAAAAAGACATGTTAAGCATTTGCCCAAGATACTCAAGTCTATGTGGTAATGGGCTAAAGCTGTTTATTGCCTGTAAAATATTTTCAGGGCTTAGGTTGTAAAGCATACCTATAGCAAATGCTACTGCTATGTTTTCACGATTGTGCTTGCCAGGCAGGTTTTTAGGCTGACTGAATTGAATATCACCCTTATGGTTATGTACATTAAACTGAATGTGATCTTCTCCAACATATACACCAAATTCCATATTTTTATTAAGACTGGAAACGGGGACTTTATATGATTTTAAAGGCAGATTTTGGTATAAATTTAATGTAATGGGATTATCAATTGCAAAAATGGCATTGTCCATCATTGTTTGATGATCAAATATTTTGGTTTTAGCATTAATATAGTGATCCATATTGCCATGCCTGTCTAAATGATCTTTTGTAACATTTAATATTGCTGCAGTATTAAACTTAACGTCATGAAGCAAATCAAGCTGAAAGGAAGACATTTCTAATACAAAATTTCCAGATCTCTGAAAAGGGTTAAGATCCATGACTGGAATTCCGATGTTTCCACCAATTTGGGTATCTAATTTGGAATGGGATAATATATAATGCGTAAGTGATGTTGTAGTAGATTTACCGTTGGTACCTGTAATTCCTATAAATTTATTTTTTTTCTGACTATGGAATAACATTTCTATGTCAGAATAAATAGTAGTTCCAGCAGATTTAGCAAAATTTACAATATAATGTGGTTCTGGAAATGTTAAAGGCACTCCTGGAGAAAGTACTAAATAATCAGTATTTTTCCAATTTGTTGTTTCAGGAGATTCTAATGTATTTCTAATATGATCTGGTAAGTTAATTGAAGATGCTTTTTCATCCCAGCTTTTGACATTGATATTAGACTTTAATAAAGCATTTACTGCTGATATTCCTGTTCTTCCCAGGCCATATACAAAAAATGATTTTCCTTTATAAAAGTCTAAGTTAATCAATTTATAAACCTGTGATAATTAAAAAGGTAAATCGTCATCTAAAACAAATTCATCTTTATCAGCTTCAGTTTGAGACCTGTCCATAGATTGACTACTATTAGAAGTATTTTGTCTGTCAAGCATCATTAACTGGCAGTTATAACCTTGTAAAACAATCTCGGTTGAATATTTCTCAACACCGTTTTGATCTGTCCATTTTCTTGTATGAAGTGCGCCTTCAATATATAACTTAGCACCTTTTCTAACATAATTTTCAACAACGTTAACTAAACCTTCATTGAAAATGCTGATTCTATGCCATTCTGTTTTATCTTTTCTTTCGCCAGTATTCTTATCTTTCCATGTTTCAGATGTAGCAAGAGTTACCGAAGCCAATTTTCTGCCATCGGATGTTGACCTTACTTCTGGGTCTTTTCCTACGTTACCAACTAAAATTACCTTGTTAATGCTACCAACCATGTCGTTTTTCCTATTAAAGTGTTGCTACATTTCAGATTACCAATATAATGAAGGATATTTTAAAATCAAACGTTTTATTTTGTGTTAATAAAAAAATTAAAAATAAAACGTTTTAACAATAATCAAAGTGGTTGTTATGACTGGATATATTTCTGTTAAGGGTGCTAGGCAGCATAATTTAAAAAATGTCAGCATCGATATCCCTAGGGATCAATTAGTAGTAATCACTGGGCTTTCTGGCTCTGGTAAGTCTTCTTTAGCGTTCGATACCGTATATGCGGAAGGTCAAAGAAGATACGTAGAAAGCTTGTCTGCTTATGCAAGGCAGTTTTTGGAACTTCAGGATAAACCTGATGTGGATCATATTAGCGGATTATCTCCCGCAATTTCAATTGATCAAAAAACAATATCGAAAAACCCGAGATCAACTGTTGGTACGATTACCGAGATATATGATTACTTAAGGTTACTGTATGCCAGAATTGGCGTGCCGTATTCGCCTGTTACAGGTAAACCTATTGAAAGCCAAACAGTATCGCAAATGGTTGATGCGATAAAGAAACTTCCAAAAGATACAAAGGTATATATTCTAGCTCCAATGGTACGTGGTCAAAAGGGTGAGTATAAAAAAGAATTCATGCAGCTTAAAAAGCAAGGTTATCAGCGTATTAAATTAGATGGTATCTTGCATGAGCTTGATGATCTACCAAGTATAGATAAAAATAAGAAGCATCATATAGATATAGTAATAGACAGACTTGTTATTAATGATAGCCTCGGCAATAGACTTGCAGATAGTGTTGAAACAGCTCTTAAACATGGTCATGGTCTGCTATATGTTGAAATAGTATCGCTTCCTGAAGATCATGGTACTGCGCATCAAAATGACCAAATACTGGTATTTTCTGAAAAATTCGCATGTCCTGTTTCGGGATTTCAACTAGACGAAATTGAGCCTAGAATATTTTCATTTAACAGCCCATATGGTGCTTGTGAAACATGTGATGGTATTGGTAAAGAGAAATTTTTTGATCCTGAGCTTATAATCCCTAACTCTAGGAAATCAATCAATGATGGTGCTATTGCTCCTTGGGCGGAAAATAAGTCTAAACTTATGAGTCAGGCTTTAGAAGCAGTTGCTCAGCATTATAATTTCACACTCAACGATGCATATGAGACAATACCTGAAAAAGCAAAGGAAGTATTGCTATATGGTTCTGGTAAAGAAGAAATTGGTTTCATGTTTAATGACGGCTATAGAAAGCAGCAAATTACAAAGCCATTTGAAGGAATTGTGCCGCATTTAGAAAAGAGACACCACGAAGCTGATAGCACATGGATGAAAGAAGATCTTGAAAAATATAGAGCGGAACGTCATTGCCGTGAATGTAATGGTTTTAGACTAAGAAAAGAAAGCCTTTTAGTTAGAGTTAATCTTCTTAATATTGGAGAGCTTTGTACAAAAAATATTGCAGAGCTTGTTGACTGGTTTCTTGATCTTCCAAAATACTTAACTGAAACTCAAAACAAAATTGCTGAGAAAATTTTAAAAGAGCTTAATGACCGTTTAGGATTCTTAAGAAACGTAGGGCTTGAGTATTTGACGTTATCACGAGAATCAGGAACTCTTTCTGGTGGTGAAAGTCAGCGTATCAGGCTTGCATCTCAAATTGGTTCTGGTCTTACAGGTGTATTATATGTACTTGATGAGCCATCAATTGGTCTTCATCAGTCAGATAATAAAAAGCTTATCCAAACACTTAAGAACCTTAAGGCGCTTCAGAATTCGGTAATTGTGGTTGAACACGATGAAGAAACTATGATGGAAGCAGACTATATTATTGACGTAGGACCAGGTGCAGGTATTTATGGTGGTCAGATTGTATCTAAGGGTACGTTAGAAGAAATTAAAAATGATCCTAACAGTATTACAGGTCAATACTTATCAGGTAAAAAGAAAATTGAGATTCCTGCAACAAGAAGAAAGGGTCATAAAGATAAGTTTTTAATATTAGAGGGTGCTAAAGCCAATAATCTTTGTAATGTCAGTATAAAAATTCCACTTGGAACATTTACTGCGATTACTGGGGTTTCAGGTGGGGGTAAATCAAGTTTGATTATCCACACGCTTTATAAAGCTGCGATTAAAATATTAGAGGGTACAAAAACCCATCCAGGTCCTTATGACAGGCTTACTGGTCTTGAGCATATTGATAAAATTATTGAGATTGATCAAACTCCAATCGGGCGTACACCAAGATCAAATCCTGCTACCTATACAGGTGCATTTACACATATTCGTGATTGGTATGTTGGGCTTCCTGAGTCTAAGGCAAGGGGCTACAAAGTAGGTAGATTCTCATTTAACGTAAAAGGTGGACGCTGTGAGACTTGTCAGGGTGATGGGCAGATTAAAATTGAGATGCACTTTTTACCAGATGTATACGTTAAATGTGATAGTTGTAATGGCGCAAGATATAATCGTGAAACTTTAGAGATTAAGTACAAAGATAAATCCATTGCAGATGTTTTGGGTATGAATGTTGATGAAGCGATTGAGTTTTTTGACAAGATCCCTTCTATTAAAGAAAAAATGGTAGCGCTTAAAGAAGTGGGGCTTGGTTATATTAAAATTGGTCAGTCTGCCACAACGTTATCAGGTGGTGAGGCGCAAAGGGTAAAACTTGCCAAAGAATTATCGCGTAAATCTACTGGTAAAACACTTTATATTTTAGATGAGCCAACTACTGGTCTTCACATAGATGATATTAAAAAGTTACTTCAGGTGCTTCACAGGCTTGTTGAGCTTGGTAACTCCGTAATTGTAATCGAACATAATCTTGATGTGATTAAAACTGCGGATCACGTAATTGATGTAGGTCCTGGCGGTGGTAATAAAGGTGGTTACATTGTTGCTGCATGTACACCAGAAGAGCTAATAAAAGTAAAAGATAGTATTACAGGTGAATGTTTAATACCGTATATGAAATAAATTTGATGAGAGAAAAATGAGATTAGAAAATAGAAAAAATAATGAAATGAGACCTGTATCAATCGAAACTAATGTATCAAGATATGCTGAAGGCTCGTGTATGATAAAGTTTGGTAATACGCACGTACTTTGTACAGCAACAATTGAGGAATCAGTTCCACCATTTATTAAAGGCACAGGAAGTGGGTGGATTACGGCTGAATATGGTATGCTACCAAGATCTACGCATTCTCGTATGAGAAGAGAAGCATCGCAAGGTAAGCAATCTGGCAGAACTCAGGAAATACAAAGGCTTATTGGTAGGTCTTTAAGAAATGCAGTTGATTTAAAAGCTTTGGGTGAGCGTCAGATATTAATTGATTGTGATGTTATTCAAGCTGATGGAGGCACTCGTACTGCGTCTATTACCGGTGGATTTGTGGCACTTCAAATTGCGTGTAATAAACTTGTTGAAAAGGGTTTGCTAAGAAAATCACCGATAATAAATAATATTGCTGCAGTATCATGCGGTATTTTAAAAGGTGAAGTAATTCTTGATCTCAATTACGAAGAAGATAGTAGTGCAGAAGTAGATGCAAACTTTGTTATGAACGGTAATTATGACCTTATTGAGACTCAGGCAACAGGTGAGGAAAAGTCTTATACAAGAGAGCAATTAAATAATATGCTGGAGTTTGCTGAGATGGGTATTAAGCAACTTATTGAAGCGCAAAAAGCTGCTACAAAATAATTTTTCTTTAAATTTTGGTTCTTAAATTTTTTAGGAACCAAAATTTTCTTTTTGGTATAAAATGTTTCTTAAGAAATTTTTTATAAAAAAATCTATAAAAATCAATGAAAAAACTTGCATAAAACGCTATATTCTCTAAAGTTGTATATATTTAATTTCTGACTGATGAAGGGTAGCAATCAATGACAATAAATCTTAACATTCCTGATAATGTTATTTTAAAACCAAGAATCACTGTATTTGGCGTAGGTGGTGCGGGCGGTAATGCTGTAAATAACATGATAAATTCTAATCTTGAGGGTGCGGAGTTCATTGTAGCAAACACAGATGCTCAGGCTTTAGAATTTTCAAAAGCTTCTACAAGAGTTCAGCTTGGTGAAAACATTACCAGAGGTCTTGGTGCTGGTGCTTCCCCTGATGTTGGTCGTGCTTCAGCTGAAGAAAGTTCTGCTGTTATTGATAAATTACTTGATGGCTCAAATATGGTGTTCATTACAGCTGGTATGGGCGGTGGTACAGGAACAGGTGCAGCACCTGTTGTTGCAAACCTTGCACGTAATAAGGGCATTCTTACTGTAGGTGTGGTTACAAAGCCTTTCCATTTTGAAGGCGCGCACAGAATGAGACTAGCTGAGCAGGGTCTTATTGAAATGCAAAAATATGTTGATACATTAATTGTTATTCCTAACCAAAATTTATTCCGTGTTGCTAATGAGCGCACTACATTTGCTGATGCATTTAAAATGGCAGATGATGTACTTCATGCCGGTGTTCGTGGTGTTACAGACTTAATCACAATGCCTGGTCTTATTAACCTTGATTTCGCTGATATCGTTACCATTATGAGTAAGATGGGTAAGGCGATGATGGGTACTGGTGAGGCATCGGGCGATAATAGATCAATTTTAGCCGCAGAAGCAGCAATTTCTAATCCGCTTTTAGATCAAACTTCTATGAAAGGTGCAAGAGGCGTCCTTATCAATATTACTGGTGGCCCTGATATGACATTATTTGAGGTTGATGAAGCTGCTAACAGAATTAGAGATGAAGTTGATTCAGACGCAAATATTATTTTCGGTTCTACATTTAATCCAAATCTAACTGGTCAAATTAGAATTACTGTTGTAGCAACTGGTATTGATCACCCTGAAGACAGACGTACAAGTCTTAATGTGGAAAGAAAAATAGATACTGCTCCAGTAAAAGAAACAGTAAAAGTTACTGTTGAGACTGTAACAGTTGAAGAAGTTCCTGTACAAAAAGCTCAACATGATAATTTTGCAGTGGAATTAGAAAAAGAAGTAGAAAGTTTAATTGCAGAAGATGAAAATGTTGAAATTAGGGAATTAGAAGAAGAATTAGTAGGCGCAAGTAATTTTAGACCTCAGGTTAAGCATGAAAGCTTTACGCAAACTACAAATCCTTCTTTAGACAATTTTATGGCGAATTACAAACGCGAAATTCAAACGGAGCAGCAATATAAGCAACAAGCTGAACCTGTGAAAAATAAGGGTTTGTTTGGTAGAGTAGCAAGTTCTTTATTTGGTAGCAATGAGCAATCAAAAAAAGATGCACATGTAGAAGTTAGTGTAGATGAAGGTAATCTTGATATACCTGCTTTTCTACGCCGTAAACAGAAGTAATAAAAAATATAGGGGTGAAATCCCTATATTTACTTAAATTAATTTTTGTTTGTAAGGACAATGCTCCAGTTTCCTATTATATCTCGTTATATTGCACGCAGGTTTATAGCAAGCCTATTACTGGTATTATTAGTGGTAGGAGCTGTAGTTATTGTTGTTGATGCTTTAGAAGTTACCCGCAGATCATTTGGAAAATCAGTAAACGTTTTTTATATTCTTGGTATGGTTATACTTAGAACGCCAATGACGTTGCAAGAAGTTATGCCATTTATAATGATAATAAGCGGGATGCTATGCTACGTAAAATTATCGCGTAGTAGTGAGCTGATAATTTTGAGGGCATCAGGACTTCCTGCATTAAAGTTTATGTTACCAAGCATGTTTGCAGCATTTGTTGTGGGTTTTTTGCATGTTACAATTTTAACCCCAATAACATCTAAAATGTTCTATAAAGCTGAGGTTATGGAAGATAAGCTAGTGCGGAATAAATCTGCTAAAGCTTCAGCATTATCACATGGTGTTTGGCTTAAAGAATATGTGCCAGATATTGGTAACGTAGTAATTCATGCTAAAAGTGTAATTAGGGATGCAAGTGAGCTTGAAAAAGTAAAGTTTCTGATATTTGACAATAATTTTGCCTTTAAAAAAAGAATTGATGCAGAAAATGCGAAAATTACAGATGAAGGCTGGATATTAAGTAATATTAATGCATCTACTATTAAAAGTCTTCATAATAAGTTTGATCAAATGATATTTAGAACTTCAATTAATATTGAAAGACTTCAGGATAGTTTTGCAAAACCAAATAATTTGTCTTTATGGCAATTGCCTCAATTTATAGGTAATATGAAGCTTGCAGGATTTTCAGCAATAAGACATGTACAGTATTACTATTCACTTTTGTTACTACCTTTCACCTTAGCTGCAATGACTTTAATATCAGGGTGTTTTGCACTTAGAATATCAAACAGAATTCAAAATAATTATGAGCTTATTATAGGTATAATCGTTAGCTTTATTGTATACTTTGTAACTCAAATGATCAATGCCATGGGTCTTTCAAACTCAATACCATTATTATTGTCAGCGGTAGCGCCAATTATACTTACAACTGCATTTGCAATTTTCATAATTTTACATAGAGAAGGTGGCTGATAAATGCTTAGCTTTATAAAAAAATTCTCTTTATTTAACGTTTTAATTTTAGTACTGGTTTATACAGTAACAGTGAGTGCTGAAGAGTATGTAGATGATAATACAGTTATTATTAATGCAGACACTTTAGAGTATGATAAAAATAATGAACTCGCTTTAGCAAGTGGTAATGTTGAATTAATAAGCGGTGCGCATATTTTAATGGCAGATAAGCTGGTTTACAGTAAAAGGCAGGATAAAGCAGAAGCGCATGGTAATATTTCAATAGTTGATGAAGATGGAAATGTTGCTTTTGCTGAATATGTAGAGCTTGAAAGAAATCTTACCAAAGGTCTAGTAAAAGCACTCAGTATAAAGCTTAAAAACAATGCTTTAATTGCTTCTGAAACAGCTGTAAAAGTAAACGAATACCAAACCAGGCTTTATAATTCAGTATATTCTGCCTGTAGAGTGGAAAGTGGATACCCACTTTGGCAAATAAGTTCAGATAAAACATTAATAGACGAGAAGCAAGAAAAAATTGTACATGAAAACGCAAGGCTTGAAATTTACGGAAAGCCTGTTTTATATACGCCATATTTTGCACATGCCACACCTAATGCAAGAAGAAAATCAGGATTTTTAGTTCCTAGTTATACCCAATCTCGTGATATGGGATTTGGCGTTAATATTCCGTACTATTACAACATAGCGCCAAACATGGATGCAACAATTATTACCAGAGTATTTACTGAGCAGAATCCTCTTTTATATACTAAATACAGAGCCATTACCGAGCATAGCAATTATGATATACAATTCTCAGGAACAAATCCTAAAAAAGATAGTGCCATATATAATAGAAAATTCAAAGGACATATATTCTTCAATTCTACACATAATTTAAATTATGACTGGATCATGAAAGCTAACTATAAAAGAGCTTACGATAAAACGTATTTAAAGCGTTATGACTTTACAGACGATTCTTTTTTAAGATCTGAGCTTGATTTTGAAAAAATTAATTATGACGAGCAATATCTTGTTAAAAATATGATGTTTCAGGATTTAAGAAACGAATTTAACGATATGCCGCAAATATATCCCTATGTAAACTACTCTAAAAATTTTGAGCAGACAAATTATGGCATTAGTCCATATGCAAAGTTAAATATCCTTAATTTAATGAGAACGCATTTATCTGAAATCCAAAGAGTATCTGGAACATTTGGGTTTCAAAAAACTCATTTAACTGACAGTGGACATTTTCTGGAATTTGATAATTATATTAGAGCAGATGGATACCATGTAAGAAGGGTAAATAATCCATTTTACCAAACACAAGGTAATCGATACTTACATGGCAATACAGGAAGATTTGTTCCTGTTAGTAAAGTATACTGGGAGCTACCATATTCTAATGGTGATATAGTTCTTACCCCAAAAGCAACAATAGCATACAGCCCTAAGGGGAATAATCCTAATAAAATTCCAAACGAAGACAGCACTAACTCAGAGCTTAGTTTTAATAACCTTTTCTCTGAAAACAGGTTTACTGGTTTAGACAGAGTAGAGGGGGGGCTTAGAGGATCATATGGCGTTCAAATTGATACAAAAATTAGTGATACAGAACTAAGTGGATTGTTTGGAAAAGCCGTTAAAAGATACGAAGATAAAAATATGCCTCTAGTTAGTGGTTTAAGAGAAAAACATTCTGACTATGTAGGATTTTTAAATCTGAAGCCAGTCAGTAATTTAGATTTATTTTATAGGTTTAGACTCGATAATCATAATTTAGCATGGCATAATAATGAAGCAGGTTTAAACTACAGCTACCTTGATAAATTTGGTTTGGCTGCCACATACTTTGCAAGTGACCAAAAAGATGAAATTAGGTTTAAGAAGCAAAAATATGCTGCTATCAATGGTTATATTGGTCTTTCTAAAGGGGTTAAGCTTTCTTTTAATACATCAAAAATTTTGACTAAAAGAAAAATAAATGCTGATCACGGTATTATAGAAAGTGGGGCAAGGCTGGACTATGATCATAATTGTTTGACCAGTTCGCTTGGCGTGACAAGATCATTTAAACGAGATCGTGACGTTATGCCTGATACAATGCTTATTTTTAAAATTACCCTAAAAACATTAAATTAAAATTTAAACCTTAATTTTTACGACACTAATAAGGCAATGTTGTGGCAAGTATGACACAGTATGCTATAAAGAAATAATCAAATCTAATATTTTACTAATCATTAATTGGTTTCAGAGGAAAGTTAATTAATATGAGCTCCATATCATGCTGTATGTCAGTATGAATATTTGTTAAACACTAATGAAATAGGGGATTTTAGAAATGACAAATTCTAAGAAAATTCTTCTTACTACAGCTTTAGTATCTGGTTTAGCTTCAGCAGCAATGGCTGACGCTCCAACAGTAACAGCTGGTGGTAAAGTAGACTTCCAAGCTTCTTTTGCTAAGCAATCAGTAGCTCACAAAACAGCTAATACAAAATTTGACCGTTCACAACATTTCTCAACAGAATCACGCGTAAGCTTAAAAGCTGCTGGTATGTCTGATTTCGGTATGCAATATGGTGCGACTGTAGAATTAGGTGATAAAGCTGAATTCGGTTCGCAAGATACAACAAGCACATCTGGTAAAGATGTTGAATTAAAAGACACAATGCTTTTCGTTCAATCAGATATGGGTCGTATTGAACTCGGTTCAATGGCTGGTCCTGCTAAAACAATGAAAGTTGGTGCTGAATCAATTGCACGTGCTACAGGCGGTATTTGTGGCGATTGGTCTGACTACGTAAACAAAGGTTTTGGTTTCATTCCAACAAGTACAGCTGCTACAAACATTTCTGGCGTATGGCTTACAGCTCCAAACTTACCTTTCGATATTTCTAAATATACAGGCCGTCACAATAAGATTGCTTACTATACACCAGAAGTACAAGGTTTACAAATCGGTGTTAGCTATGCATTAGACACAGCTGGCGTTGGTTCTTCAAACGCTATTGGTTCTAAATACTTAGACACAACAGCTACACCAGTTGCTTTCTCTTCAAGACATTTCAAAAATGCTGTAACAGCAGGTGTTAAATATAAAACACAATACGATATGTTCGCAATTGAAGTTGCTGCTACAGGTCAATATGGTAAAGCTGCTAAAGCTTCAAGCACAGCTACAATTGATCAGGTAATCAGAGACGTAAAAGCTTATAACGTTGGTGCTGCTGTAACATATGCAAACATCACACTTGCTGGTTCTTATGGTGATCAAGGCAGAAGCATGAACACAAAAGAAACAGATGCTTTCTCTAGAGCTTCTACAAAATACTACACCGCTGGTGCTTCTATTGTACAAGGTCCAGTAGGTTTAAGTGTTACATACTTTGATTCTAAAAGAATGAAAAACAAAGTAGAAACAATTTCTGTTGGTGCTGATTATGCATTAGCTGCTGGTATGATGCCATACGTTGAAGGTACATTCTTCAAATTAAAACCAGCTGCTGGCGTTACAACAACATCAGGTGGTGCTACTGCAGTTACAAAAAACAAAGGCAACGTAGTACTCGTTGGTACAAAATTCAACTTCTAATCTGAAGTTTAAGTTTGTATAACAAAAAAAGAGGGGGCTTTAAGCTCCCTCTTTTTTTGATTAAAATGAGGCAATAAGCTCTATTTCCCTATATTTTTAATCTTATTAATACCAGCTTAGGTACAAATGGTGTGTTTTTTATAGCACACACTTAACCAAAAGTTGTTATTAAAAAAGCCATAAATGACTGTTAAAATTAACTTTTATAAATGTATGGTATATAATTGGAATTAGATATAGTTTTAGCTATATTACTCGTTTAACCAGTTTAGGTAAGGAATAAGTATATGACAAATTCTAAGAAAATTCTTCTTACTACAGCTTTAGTATCTGGTTTAGCTTCAGCAGCAATGGCTGACGCTCCAACAGTAACAGCTGGCGGTAAAGTAGATTTCCAAGCTTCTTTTGTAAAGCAATCAATTGCTCACAAAACAGCAAATACAAAATTTGACCGTTCACAACACTTCGCAACAGCTTCACGTGCAAGCGTTAAAGCTGAAGGCATGACAGATTATGGCATGAAATACGGTGCTGTAGTTGAATTAGGTGATAAATCAGAATCTGGTCGCAACGCATCTTCAAGTACATCTGGTAAAGATGTTGAATTAAAAGACACAATGCTTTTCGTTGAATCTGCTATGGGCCGTTTTGAAGCTGGTTCTATGGCTGGTTCTGCTGATGCTATGAGCGTTGGTGCTGATAAAATCGCACGTGCAACAGGTGGTATTGACGGTGACTGGACTGACTATGTAAATAGTGGTTTTGGTTTCATTAACACAAGTGCAGCTACAAACGATCTTTCAGGTGTTTGGTTATTAGCTCCTGCATTACCATTTGACGATTCAACATTCCAAGGTCGTTACAACAAAATTACATATTACACACCAGAAGTACAAGGTTTACAATTAGGTGTGAGCTATTCAGTTGATACAAGTGAAGTTGGTTCTTCAAATGCTATCAGCTCTAAGCACGTTACAACAGCTGATCCAATTACATTTGCAAACAGAACATTTAAAAATGCTTTCTCTGGTGGTTTAAAATATAAAACACAAATGGATCAGTTCGCTTTAGAATTATCTGCAACAGGTCAATATGGTAAAGCTGAAAAAGTAACAACAACATCTCCTGCTTTATATGAAGAAATTAGAGATGTTAAAGCTTATGCAGTTGGTGCTTCTGTATCATATGCTAACATGACAGCTGCTGCTTCTTTCGGTGACTGGAAGAAAAGCATGAACACAAAAGAAACAGATGCTTTCTCTAAATCTTCTACAAAGTACTACACAGTTGGTGCTTCTATGGTACAAGGTCCAGTTGGCTTAAGTGTTACATACTTTGATTCTAAGAGAATGAAAAACAAAGTAGAAACAATCTCTGTTGGTGCTGATTATGCATTAGCTGCTGGTATGATGCCTTATGTTGAAGGTACATTCTTCAAATTAAAACCAGCTACTGGCGTTATGACAACAAACGGTGGTTCTACACAAGCTACTAAAAACAAAGGTAACGTTGTATTCGTTGGTACAAAATTCAACTTCTAATCCGAAGTTAAACTTTGTTTAAAAAAGGGGGCTTTAAGCTCCCTTTTTTGCATTTTATATAATAAAAAGAAAGTATATATAAACGTAAAATAGTCGACCAGAATATTCCTATAAGTTGACTAGTGCCAAATACACTAATGTTAACTAAGTTTGATTAAACTTGACATTTGTTAAGAAAGTTTTTATAATGCTAAAAATTTTTAATAAACGGCTAGTTATGTTTACGGGATCAGGAAAAAATATAGTTTTAAACGCAGATTATCATACATCAACACACAGCGCAAATCAGGTGATATATTACTGTTACCTTAATTTAGAAAAGCAACAAGGTAATCCTAACGTGGAAGTAGTTACAAAATTTTCTCAAGTTACTGATGTTAATAGAAAAACCCTTACAGAAATAGCGGTTACAGAAGAGTTTGCTAAAAACCATAATTTTTGGGAACAGTATGATGGAGAATTTGTATCATTTATGACTCAGCTCAAGAGTAATCCAAATGGATTTTCTTATTATGATCATGAAGAAAATAATTATTGTTATGTAAAGTATGATGATGGTTTTGATTATAAAAACTTATATATTATTGATAATGAAAATTATTTAGTAAAGCAGAATATGCTCTCAAATAACGAAGAAATTCATATGTTTATGGAATTTAATTATTAAAAAAATAGGGGTTTTTGCCCCTTTTTTTATTCTTATAAAATAATTCGTTTAAAAAAAATACACATTAAGTCCTTTAATTATCAAGCTATTTAATCAAATCTGAAATACGTAAAAAATTTTTTTTTAAAAACCTATTGACTAGCTATAAACCTTAGTTTAACGTTTAAATTGTTCCGATGTAAAAATTTATTAATTATCATAGGGAATGTATGATAAATATTAAGTTTTTAGCCGGGAACTAAAGTTTAATTTAATTTAAATGGAGGTTACCATGGGTAATTATCACGTTAGAGTTATGTATCCTGATGATACATCTTCAAAAAATGGTTCTGAATTAATTACAATTACAGATTCTGCAAATCATGTTTTAAATATTCACCAAACAAGTGAGCATACAGCTTCTAAAAACAACTTTGTTGGTAACATTGATCCTGATTACCGTGGACATTATTTTGATGTTGCAAAAATGATTTCAAATGGTCAGACAAATAATCCATTTAGTTTTTATGATAATGACAAGCAAGGGTACTTTGTTGTAGGTTATGACAAAGACTTTGATACAGTTCATATTGACAATATCAAAAGCTTAATATTGGGTCCATCAGGTGGATACGATGCTGATTTACATGCATATGTTTATGAAGATGATTATTCTTTCTAAGTAAGCTGTTACAGTAAATTTAATAATAAAAAAGGTCTCAAATTTTTTTGAGACCTTTTTTATTTGCCTGAAATATATATCTTTTTATAATAACTTGTGTCGCAAATTAATTGAATGCTAGTATTGGTACTATATTTAAGCTAATATTAATATATTAACTTAAAATTTGAGGTGTGTTAATATGAAGAAGTTTCACGTTGAAATTATAGAAAAATTAAATTCAAATGGTTCTGTTAATGAAACCGTTTTAGTGGAAGATTCTAAAGGTTATCATCTTACAGGTGGTCAGGTATCTGCGGATTATGCTAAAAATCACAATTTTATTGGGGTAGAGAAGACTGATATAATGTCTGTTATATCTTCAGGTAAATATGGTAATGAATTTAGCTATCAAGATTATTATTCAAAGGAATTTTACCATATTAAATGTGATCAGGGATTTGATAGATCGCATTTGAAAGACTTAGATAGCTATAAGCAAGTTTCAGATGAACACATGGATTTTAATGATAACGGTATTTCACATGTTATCGAAATAGATTACTATTCATAATATATTAATAAAATATAAATAAAAATTGACATCTTAATGAATATTTAGTATAATATGTTTGTATTAAATATTTATTAAGGTAAAATTTATGGGAAAATACATAGTTGACACTTCTTTTGAATTTTCTATTTCAACTGGTTCGATGTTAAAAGGGTACGAAACTATTATAGATTCAACAAATAAGAAGTTATCTATATATACAGTAAGAGAAGATTTTGCAAAAACTCATAACTATCAAGGAGTTTTAATAGATGAATATAAAATTCTAAAAGATACTTATTGTAAAGTTCAAGATTCATTTTCTGAATATGATAATTATTTAGATGTTTATATATATAATCAATTTGATAAAGGTTTTGATGTAAGTCATTTAGCATACCTGGATGACGATAATTATTTAACAGCATGTAATTTCAATGAAAGAATTGTTAATGACGTATATTATGTAACAATTCACGGAGAATACGTATTCTAAATAAATACGAGGGGCGTGAAAACGCCCCT
This sequence comes from Alphaproteobacteria bacterium 33-17, assembly GCA_001897445.1. Taxonomy (NCBI): domain Bacteria; kingdom Pseudomonadati; phylum Pseudomonadota; class Alphaproteobacteria; species Alphaproteobacteria bacterium 33-17. Next base: position 66,052 of record MKSX01000016.1, read on the forward strand.
TTTTTATCCTTTTGTCCTTAAATATACAATAACAGCTGTAAGCGCAGCAGGTGTAATGCCCGGAATTTTTCGTGCTGAAGCAATATTATGAGGCTTATTAAAGTTAAGCTTTTCAACTACTTCTGTAGATAAGCCTTTAATTTTTTTATAATCAAGATCATTCGGAAGCTGCATAGCTTCCTCTTCTAGGTATAGTTTTATATCAGCATTTTGCCTTGCTAAATATGGCTTATACATTTGGTCGATTTTAAGCTGTTCAGCTGTATTTTTGTCAATTTGGCTAAGTTCTTCTGACCATATGGACTGAACCTGCTCAAACGTAATTTTAGGATTACAAAGTAAATCAAGTGCTGATCGTCTTACCCCGTCTTTATTAAGCTGAATGCCAAAAGCCTCTAATTTATTGGGGGTAATATTAAGACCTTCCAAAATCTCCTTAGCCTTACTTATTCTGTCCATTTTTTCTGTATAACGTTTAACACGCTGTTCGCATGCTGATCCTATTGCAATAGCCTTAGGTGTAAGTCTTTGGTCTGCGTTATCTGCACGCATAGAAAGCCTAAACTCAGACCTAGAGGTAAACATTCTGTAAGGTTCTGGCGCGCCATAAGAAATAAGATCATCAATCATAACACCAATATAAGCCTCACTGCGGCTTAGGATAAATTCCTGATTTTTAAGCTTAAGTGCAGCGTTAATTCCTGCAACAATACCTTGTCCACCAGCTTCTTCATAGCCTGTTGTGCCGTTAATTTGTCCTGCAAAATATAAGTTTTTTACCTTTTTTGTTTCAAGTGTAGGGTATAGTTCTCTTGGGTCTACGTAGTCATACTCAATCGCATAACCAGGGCGAAGTACTTTTGCATTTTCTAAGCCTTTGATATTCTTAATAAAATCAAGCTGTACGTTTTCTGGAAGAGAGGTTGATATACCATTAGGGTAAACTGTTGTATCATCAAGCCCTTCAGGTTCTAAAAATATCTGGTGGCGCTCTTTATCCGCAAAGCGCATGATTTTATCTTCAATAGATGGGCAATAGCGTGGCCCCCGAGATTTTATATTGCCGCTGTACATAGCAGATAAATGCACGTTATCCTGAATAATAGAGTGAACATCCTGATTTGTGTGGGTTATATAACAATCAATTTGCGGTACTGTAATTTCGTCATTTAAATAAGAAAATGGCACAGGTATTTCGTCGCCCGGCTGTTTTTCTAAAATTTCCCACTTTATAGTGCTTCCATCAATTCTGGCAGGAGTTCCGGTTTTTAGGCGGCCTGTCATAAATTCAAGCCTTTTCAGGGTTTTAGAAAGACCTATAGATGGTTTTTCGTCTACTCTACCGGCAGGAATCTGAGTCTGGCCAATATGAATTATTCCGTCTAAGAATGTGCCTGTAGTTAAAATAACTGAGTTCGAGTGAATTATACTGCCATCTGCTAGTACCACGCCTTTAGCCAGATTATTTTCAACAATAATATCTTCGACCGGTTTATATATAATTTCTAGGTTTTCCTGATTATTTAAGATATTAGATACTGCTATTTTATAAAGCTTACGGTCTGCCTGAGCACGGGGTCCCATAACAGCAGGTCCTTTTGTAGAGTTTAGCATTTTATAGTGAATGCCAGCCTGATCAATCGCCATACCCATAAGTCCACCAAGAGCGTCAATTTCTCTAACGATTGTGCCTTTGCCAATTCCGCCAATAGCAGGATTACATGACATTTCGCCAAGGTTTTCTGGCTTGATAGTGATTAAGGCTGTTTTTGCACCAAGCCTTGCTGAAATAAAAGCTGCTTCTGCACCTGCATGACCTGCGCCAATAACAATAACATCGAAATTTTGCATAATGTTGAATTATAAGTGATATATTAAAAATTTAATAGGCTTATACCACTTTTTAATACATTGATCAATAGTCATGTTGAGTATTTAAATAAACAGTTAAATATAATAGCTTTTAGTGGATTTTATTTTTTAAACTTTAACCATAGGTAATTTTAATGTCAAAACATGAAAAAATAATAATTAAACAGGCAGGCGCACTTGAACTTGAATTCAAGTCATGCATTAATACCAAAAACCAAAAAGAATATTTAATGCCTGATTGTACGCCATTAGTTGAGGAATGGAAAAAATCAGAGAGATATTTTGAGATAAAGCAAGATCCGGAAGGAAAATCTGAGCATCCTGGCTCTAGAGTAAATGATGTATTTAACGTACAGCTTAATAAATTTGATGATGGACTAGATGTTGTAAGACACATAGGATTTCAAACAGTTAATCCTAATAATTTATATAAGTTAAAATCGGGGCAGCATGCGGGTAAATATATGCCAGCAAACGTTTTTGAAATGAATGAGCGTAAGTATATTGTAAATCAGTCTCCATTTTACGTTGATAATTATTATCGCATGATAATTGAAGAAAACATAAAAATGATTGTTTCGCTTGCTCGTCCAGGTGTAGATGTTATTAATTATTATAGAGAAGGCTTCATATTAGGTATCCATTCGCTTGAGCTGAATGAAGTTTTAGAGGTAGATGACTATAAAGTTGAATGTGTAGAAATAATAGACCAAAAGCTCTCGGATAAAAATACAGTACATGTTAAATCGATTAAATTATCAAGTGATGCTGAAATTAGGTATGTAACGTTTATCGACTGTAGAGACTGGGCAGATATTGGTTCTATGAATGTTAGCGGTTTAGTAGGGCTTGCTAATTTAATGGATAGCATTGTTCATAAAATTAATCCAGATAATCCAAGGGAAGTAAGAGGTGCTTTTAACTGCGCATATGGTTTTGGCAGAGCGCCAACAGCACTGCTTCTTTGGGAATTTAAAGATGCCATAAGAAATGCTATTGCTTTAAAACACAATGTAAGCCCAAAGGGTCTGAATATCATGGATTACCCTGAAGATGTAATGATGATTGATATAGACTTTAACTCATTCATAAGCTATATGTGCGCAAATATAATGGGCGGTGCTTCTATGGTTCACAGAGAACAAATGCAAGAATATTTAAAGGAATTAAAAAATCAGGCTAAAGCTGTTTTAGAAGACAAGTTACACAATCCCAATCTAGATGCTAGAACTAGGCAAGAAACAAGAGAATTTCTAAATAGTTTTGCTCAATATCAGATTCAATAGTAAAAAAAGACCATGGAAGATAGAATGTTCCATGGTCTAAAATATGCAGCAAAAAATATAATAGTCGTACACTCAGATTTTTTTACGGGGCATTGTTTTCAGCGTTGTTGTTGAAAACAATGCCCTTTTTTAACTAATTTATACTGTTTTTTGCTTATTTTGCTGAGGTTGATTTACAACTTCTTTCCAAATTCTTGGAGCAAAATTATCACATACAGTCTGAGCCACTTTGTTAGTAAATTTAGGTGTTGGACTGTTGCTTTTTATAGTTTTGCTAGTTACAAAATTGATTGCAAGATCTATTACAAGATTTAAGCAAACTTTAACAAGCCTTGAACATTGGATATTGTTAATTAGTAAAGCTGTCCCAACATACGATGCTGCATAAATAGCTGTAGATAATAATGAAACCCCAAGTTTTTTTGTAGGCGCAGGTGGGTTTAGTTTATCATCTGCTGGAGCAGGGTCTGTTTTAGACGCATCTTGTCCAGAGTTGTTAGTTTTTGCTTTGCTTGGATCAGGTTGTGCAGTGCCAGCAGCAGGATCAGCCTTCGGTGCTGGTGCAGCAGGGGCAGCTTGTGTGCCATTAGCAGGATTAGCTTCAGGCTGTGCAGCTTCTGGTGCAGCAGGTTGTGCTGGATCTACATCTTTTTTATCTTCTACTTTAGTGTCTGTAATTGTAGATGATTTAGTATCAATAGCAGGATCAGCCTTTGGTGCTGGTGCAGTAGGATCTGCTTGTGTACCATTTGCAGGATTAGCTTCAGGCTTTGCAGCTTCTGGTGCGGCAGGTTGTGCTGGATCTACATCTTTTTTATCTTCTACTTTAGTGTCTGTAGTTGTAGATGATTTAGGATCAATAGCAGGATCAGCCTTCGGTGCTGGTGCTGAAGGCGCAGGTTGTGTGCCATTAGCAGGATTAGCTTCAGGCTGTGCAGCTTCTGCTGCAGCAGGTTGTGCTGGATCTACGTCTTTTTTATCTTCTACTTTAGGATCAGCAGCAGGAGCTGGTTGTGGTGCAGCTTTTGGCTCTTCGGCTTTAGGTTCAATTGTAGGCTTCATTTCGTCAATAAATTCTTGAATCTCTTTAAATTCGATAGAAGAATCTTTATTCAGAAAATCTTTTTTATGCTTATCAGATGATAAAAGTGCTTTTTGAGCATTTCTAAAAGTTGACTGACTTTCTGCAATACAATCTGCTTGATTTTCATCTATACCCATTGCAGCTTTTAAAGCTGTTACATAATCTGCATTAGTTGTATATCCGGCAAAATTTTCTTGTTTAATTTTTTCAAGCATTTTTGTTAGAAACTGAATTGCCATAGGACCGCATTCGTCCTGATTATCACCTTGCGCTCTGAATAAATCATTAAAAACTAAATTATAATTATCTTTAAATTCACTTCTGTTTAGGTATCCGGCAATTGCAGGTAAACGATTACTTTCATCGCCAATTATTGAGGTAGCAGAATCAAAATAGTATAGCTTTAGATCAGAATTTCTTTTATCTAAAATAAGACTTTGGTAATGTGATTCAGCAAATAGTACTATTGCATTAATTTGATTTGGTGCTGATTTAACAAGACTAATAAAATCAGCTGCTTTGTCATCATCTTCTGCTCTATAGGAAAGGAAATGAAATTGGATATTTGAATGGTCTTTTGCCATAGCTTGTAATAAAGCTGCACATTGATCAGGTTTATATGCTTCTTGTTCAATTTGACCTGCAATATCATTAAGATACTTTGGATTTTCATCAGTATTAGGGAATATTACACTTAAGTGTATATTACATCCGAAGTTTCCATCTCCATAAACTCTTACTTTACTCATTTTTTTGTCTCCGTTTTGTTGTTGTGCTTTAGGTTGCTGCTGAGGAATGTTTACATTATTTTCCTCATTTGGTATACGGGTATTTATAACTAATCCCGGTATATCTATATTATTTTTTGCTAAATCAGCTTTTAATTTTGTTATATATTCATTTCGTCTTTGAATAATTATGCTTGCGTCATAATTTTCGATACGTTTCATTTCGCCATTAATCTCAACATAAGGCTTATCCAGCGATGGTTTTTGCGTACCGTCTTCATTATAAAGCGCACTCAGCCACTTTGTACGTAACGCCTCTTGATGAGCAGGATCGATAGGGTAGTGGGTATAAACGTGAACTTTTTCATTACCATAGCTGATATCACACTGATGTTCTTTAACATCTTGTCTAATTAAAGCTAATGGATAATCTGCATTATTTGATGCAGGAGTAAAAAAAGGGTTTTCGTAAACTATAGATATTTCTTTTTTATTAATTCCTGTTGATGAATTCTTAATAAGGTCTAATTTATAAACTGCTTTAATCCAGGATAATTTAATAACGTCAAAAGTTACTTCTTTGTTTTCATATCTAATATCTTGATTGTAATTTTTATGATATTCCATTAAATTCACCACTTCGGTTCCAGCAGGTGGTCGAATGTCTAATATATAACCTTCTAATGCATAATAGTTTGCACGCAGCAAATCTATTGTAGTAGAAGTTGCATGACAGGCGTCGCCACCTTGAAACTTGCTATTTGATAAATTTGAAGTGTAGTAATAACAAAACACTTCTTTTCCAATGTGATCTTGATAAGTAGTTGGACTTTTTAGTCCTCTGTAAAAAACTTCATTCCCAGTTGTTTTGTGAGTTCTAATTCCAACATTTAATCTATATTCCTGGGCATATAACTTATGTAAATTGTATTTAATATTATTACTAATTATGTTATATGATAATTTTTCTAAAGGTTTGTTTTTTAAAATAAATCCAACAGTTGCATTACTAGATATATTTCTTAAAATTGAGAGATATTTTCTAATTTGATTAAATTTAGCCTCATCAAGAACCTCGGGTAATTTTATAATATTTTTATAAGCTTCTTTATGCTCATTTTGTGTTGAGGTTTCTGAATAAATAATCCTAAGCTGATCTTTTAAAATATTTAAGCTATTATCTGTAAATATGCAGGGTTCGTTTTTCACTAGATCATCTAAAGATTTAAGTTCCTCAAGTAAAGATAATTTTAAGCCCAATGTTACAAGGTGATTAGAATGTTTTTTTAGACATTCTAAAATATCATCAAAATTTACATTAGATTTATCATTTGTAGAGTTAATATATTTAGAGATTAGGGAATCATGAATACCACAATAATAATACAAGATATTAGCCATGCAGCTTACGAAATATTCCTTTGATGATACTCTGTAATGTGTGCCATCAGTATCTAGCTTTGTATTTAGTATATCAGAAATTATATCAGCAAATATTTCTAAGTGTGTTAAGTTATCTTTCATATGTTCATGACATTAAAATTTAATTTATGGCGATTATACTAAAAAAAAGTTAAAATGTCAAGGCAAATTAACTTTTGGGTATTTTTTGCTGTTTAAAAGTGAAAAATTTGCTATATAGTTATAAAACTAAGATAACTTATATTACTTAAAAATATGAAATTTGAGATAAATAACAGCCACTTAGGGGTTTATGGGGTTATTCTAAATGAGGATAAAACCAAAATCCTTGTAATTGAAAAAGCTATAGGTTTTTATAAAGGTTTATATGATTTACCAGGTGGTACTCCTGAATTTGAGGAAAGTTTAGAGGAAACTTTGATAAGAGAAATTCTGGAAGAAACTGGTATGGAGGTTACAAATTCTAAGCAGCTTGGTGCTTATTTGAATATATTTAACGTAAATAATACTAAATATAGACATACTGCTATATTATACAATGTTAGCGCCAGAGGAAATCATAAAACAGATCCTGATGGTCAAGATTCAAACGGGTCAATTTGGCTAGATATTGATACTGCATTATCAGATAAATCTACTGAATTTGTAAAAATTGGACTTAGAGCAACATTAAACATATGATAACTATAGAATTATTAAAAAACAGGCTTGATAGCTTACCAAGGCTTTGTGAGATATGGCATACGGAGCTTGGAAGTACATGGGCACCAGATACGCCGATAGAAGATATAATAGAAAGATTCAAAACCCACTTAAATGACGATCAAATACCCTTAACGTATGTAGCTTTTGATAATAATATACCTATTGGGATGTGTAGTTTAAGGGAAAAAGATGGAACACTACGTCAAGACCTAAGCCCGTGCCTAGGGTCACTGGTTGTAGACAAACAATATCAGGGCAAAGGTATTGGTAAAATGCTTATGGAAAAAGTCATTAATAAAGCAAAATCAATGAATTATAAAACTTTATATCTTTTTGCTATAGGTGAAGGAAAATATAAGTATTATGAAAATAGTGGCTGGGAATCAGTTTGCGATGATGAGTTTAAAAATATCCCCGTGAAAGTAATGAAAATGGATCTGTAAATGTATAAAAAGATTATTGATAGCCCAGTAGGCAAAATATTAGCGATTTCTAATGGCAAGGAAATTACGGCAATTTATACAGAAAATCATAAGTATTTTATAGAAATAAATGATAACCATACCTTAGAAGTATTTGATTTGCTTGAAGCAGAATTAAATAGTTATTTTAAAGGTGAGCTAAATAATTTTACGGTTCCTCTTATAATGCAAGGTACTGAATTTCAAAAAAAAATATGGAAAAAACTATGTGAAATATCGCATGGTAAGGTCTTGTCTTATTTAGATATAGCGAAAAAAATTGGTAATATAAAAGCTGTGAGGGCGGTTGCAAACGCAATTGCCAAAAACCCGATTTCTATAATAGTGCCATGCCACAGAGTTATTGGAAGTAATGGTAAACTAACCGGATATGCTGGTGGTATTAATGCAAAAGAATACTTATTAGAACTAGAAAGCAGAATTACCTGTATTTAAAATATTAAATGCTATACCATTAAATTTACAAAGTAAATTTGGGGGTAGGCATGCTAAAATATTCTATATTATTATCATCTTTTTTAATTGCATCAAATGCTAATGCTTATGAAGTAGTAAAGCCTGAATTTGATGACAGAAAATGGGTTCTGGGTTTTACGTTGGATGCAGAAGCAGCAAAAAATGGTAAGATTGGTGCGGAGCAGTATGTTTTAGAAACTGAAACTATGCAAAACTGGTCTGAACTTGTTACAGTTAACTCGATGCCTGGCTTAAATATTTTGCAGCCATATAATTTTGAGCAGAGTAGCAAAAAAGAAATTGGCAAGATATGTAAGAAAATAGAGTGGTTTAGCACTCCTGAAGTTACAGGGCAAAAAGATCGCACATGGTCTTATAATATGAGTGAGTGCGGTAACTTGCCAAGTCAGTCAGAAATTGTAAGAGCATTTTCTACTGACGCGGGGTTTTATGTACTGCATTACTCAACAAGAAACCTGCCAATAAGTCCTGAAAATAAAGAAAAATGGACACAGGTTCTTCAAAAAACTACAGTAGAAAAAATTTATTAAGATATTTTTATTAAGTCACTGAATAGTTTGCATTATTGCAAATATTATAAACTGGCTTGGGTTTCGTGAGTCTTAATATATTGACAAAACCGATAATACCAGCTATGTTCATAATCGCATGTGCTTTCTAGCTAAATATTTTTCTACGCCTAGTGCTTTTAAACTAAATAACCTAGAAGCGCCGCTAAGGGTGCCGGGTGTTTCGGTTGTATAATTCAGATCATAGGGCTCTTATTACAAACGCTTGCAATTAATTTTGTAAGTAAAAACAATGATTTATTTATACTAAAGGAGAATGCCCCATGGCAATTGGAACAGTTAAGTGGTTCAACCCAACAAAAGGTTTTGGTTTTATTTGCCCAGAAGAAAAAGGTAGCGATGTATTCGTACACATTAGCGCCGTAGAAAAAGCAGGAATGAAAAATCTTGCTGAAGGTCAACGTATCAGCTATGAACTCGTTGAAAGCAGAGGCAGAGCGTCTGCAGACAATTTAGCGGTTGTTGATTAATATTAAAGCTTTAGATTAAGCGCGATATTTAATTATATTTTTTAACGTACGCGAGGCAAATTTTGCATTCTATGCCTAGGTTGCTTTGCTATTATTAGGTTTATTATGCAAAATTTTCTTTCTTTCGGCTTGCCGGAACAATTAGTTATTTCTTTAACACATCTCAAATTTGAAACGCCAACCCCAATTCAGCATCAGGTTATTCCTGACGCGATGAAAGGTAGTGATATTCTAGGTTCAGCGCAAACCGGTACTGGTAAAACTGGTGCATTCGGTATACCGCTTGTTTCTAAACTTCTAAACGACGAGTACGCAAACGCACTAGTTATGACTCCTACACGTGAGCTTGCTGTGCAGGTACTTAAAACTTTAGACAGTTTCCTTGGTGGTAGACGCAGTAAAATAAAAACAGCCTTATTGATTGGTGGTGAGCCAATTGGTAAGCAGTTTGGTCAACTTAAATCCAGACCACGTTTAATCGTTGGTACACCTGGAAGAATCAATGATCATATCGATCGTGGTAGCCTTATTCTTAACAATACTAACTTTTTAGTACTTGATGAAACAGACCGTATGCTTGACATGGGTTTTGTACCGCAAATCGATAGAATCGTAAGTTTCTTACCAGCAGAAAGACAAACATTATTATTCTCAGCGACTCTTCCTAAGAATATTGTTGAAATGTCTAAAAAATATTTAAAAAATCCAGTGAGAGTATCAGTAGGTGAAGATTCACTTCCTGCTGCTAATTTATCTCAAGAAATTATTTATTTATCAGAAGATGCTAAATATGATGAATTCATAAATCAGCTTAATAATCGTGATGGTTCAGTGATAGTATTCGTAAAAACAAAAGTTAACGCTGATAAAATGGCTAAACGTTTACGTACAGAAGGCTATACAGCAGAGGCTATTCATGGTGATTTGCACCATGGTAAACGTGAAAGAGTAGTAAATGCTTTCCGTAGCACAAAATTCCGTATTTTAGTTGCAACAGATATTGCTGCACGTGGACTTGATATTTCGCATGTTAAGCATGTAGTGAATTATGATCTTCCACAATGTCCTGAAGACTTTATTCATCGTATTGGACGTACAGCAAGAGCTGGTGCAGATGGTGAAGCAGTATGTTTCGTAACTCCAGAAGACAGAAGCAAATGGTTTGCTATTAAAAGAATTATGAATTTTGACGGTGCAAAAGAAATTGGTAACCCAATTTTTGCACAAAAAGATCAGAAGAAAAGGGGCGGCTTTGGTGGCGGCAGAAGACGTAGCGGCGATAAACCAAGAGGCAGCTTCGGCTTTGGTGGCAACCGTGAAGATCGTCCATCTAGAGGTGACTTTAGCTTTGGCAATAAAAAAGAAGGTAGAGGTTCTGATAGAAATTCTTCATTCGGATTTGGTGGCAAAAAAGAGGGTAGAAGCTCTGAAGGCAGAGACGGTGCATTTGGTTTTGGTGATAAAAAACCTGCAGGACGTGGTGATGCTAATCGTGGCGGCAGACGTAGTGAAGGCGGTCGTAGTGAGTTTGGTGGTCGTAGCGATGGTAACCGTAATGGTGGCGGTCGTAACGAGTTTGGTCGTGGTGAAGGCGGACGTAATTCGTCAGGTCGTGATGGCGCTCGTAATGGTAACCGCAATGACAGAGGTCGCAGTGATGGCGGTGCAGCAAGACGCGGTGGTAACTCTGGTGGTGCTCAGCAAAAACAAGGCAAACGTAAAGTAGTGTTCTTCTAGAACTATTTGCTTAAATAAGATGGAAAAGGGGTGTAAGTTACGCCCCTTTTTTTATATATTAAGCAATAGAAAATCCTTTGTTTTTAGTTGCTGCAGAGCTAATTTGGTCTTGTAATTCTTTCACTTTATCATTCCAATATTTACCACCAAAATCTTTTAGAGTTTTATCTAAATATGATTTTGCAAGTTCAGAGGTTTTGTCGAAATTGAGAGAGAATAATGCCTGCGTATAATAAATTTTACCCTGAGTATGTGGATGAACATTTATAATATCTTTTAAAGCGTGTCCTAAATGGCTTCTTGCTGTTTCAATATGTTTGCGGTTATCGGGGTTTTTAATTGCAAGTTCAGTGTATGCCCTTGCTTTAATATAATATGCTTCTTTGTAGTATGATTCTTTATCTAAATTATGATCCCTATGCAAATTTGGATCATTTTCTACTGAAATTGCAATCGTTAAAGATTCATGATATTTAGCAATTTCAAGATAGCAATTGGCAATAATTATTGATGTTCCTAATCTTTCTTGTGTAGTTAAATTTTGATTGGTACGACGATATTCCGTTAGTATATATATAGCTGTGTCAAATTGATTATTAAGAACATAATTTGAAACTTCTTGGTAAAATTCTTTTTTAGCATCAAGATCTTGTAATTGCATAATCTACTCTTATAAAGGTTATAAATAATGTATAGCAACTAAAAGTTATAGAGTCTAGATTATATAATATTTTATGTTGATTATATATGTGTCATTTCCTCGCTAACCTAGGTTTACTAGGTTTCACTCGTTATTCCTATATCTAATCTAACCTAAAATACTATATGTAGATGTATGTTGATTATATATGCGTCATTTCCTCGCTCTCTAAAGTTTACTAGGCTTCACTCGTTATTTCTAAATTTATCCTAAAATACTATAAAAGAATAAACACCAGCGCGTTTTTCTCAATATAGGAAGCATATTAAAAAAACTTCATCTATAGTTTAATTCTATAAAGCACATGCTTTGATAATTTATGGTCAATAGGAAGGAGCGGGTGGTTAAAATCTGCAGCTGCATCATAAACCATGCCAATCCTTTCCATAACTTTCCTTGAATTTATATTATCTGGTACTGTAAAGGCTACAATTTCTTTTAAATTTAGCTGATTGAATCCAAATTCTAAACACGCTTTTGCGCCTTCTGAAGCATAACCTTTGCCCCAAAATTGTGAGCCTAATCGCCATGCGATTTCCACGCACGGAGTAAAGGTAGCTTTAAAAATGGGCTGAGATAATCCAATAAAACCTATTAGCTCATTAGTTTCTTTTAATTCTGCGGCAAATAAAGAGTAACCACGTGAATTAATTGCATTGTTATGAACTTCTAGAAATTTCTTAGCTTCTTCTTCATTCATAGAACCACGAAGGAATTCAATTACCTTTGGATCTTGATTCATTAGCGCAAATGGTTTTATATCTTCATCTTTCCATTTTCTAAGAATCAGGCGATCAGTTTGTATAATAATCATAAGTTTTACCTAAAATATTAAGTTTAGGTGATGAAAGGAAAATGTGTGAAAGTGATAAGTGGCGGAGGGAGTGGGATTCGAACCCACGGTACGTTTGACCGTACGCCGGTTTTCAAGACCGGTGCCTTAAACCACTCGGCCATCCCTCCGTAAAAGTATTCTATTTGATATCATACGTAATAAGTTTTGGCAAGTGGTAAAAGTGGATTTTTAAGCAAAAAATACTGTTTTTTATATATTTACCTAAAAATCCACTTATTATTTAATGATTTTCGGGATCTACCCAGGATATGTTACCATCTTTGCGGTGATAAATAAAATTAATGCGGTCATTTGCTTTATTTATAAATACCATAGCTGGAAGGTCTGCAAGATCCATAAGCATCACTGCTTCAGCAACTGTTAAATGCTGTATGATTGTTGCTTTTTCAGCTATTACCAATGGGTGTTCGGTTTCTTCCTGAGGTCTCTCGATAGTATATTTTGTACCGCCTAATTTTCTAATTTCAGTACTATCTAAATCTGTAAGAGATTTTTTATGATGATTTTTGATTTTATCTTTATATTTACGTAATTGTTTTTCAATTTTAATTAAAGCTTGATCAAAAGCGGTATAGGCATCATCTGACTCGCTTTCGCCTTTGATTACTAAATGCTGTTTTGTACCTTCATTAACTAATATATTGCAATGAAAATTATGATTGTGTTTCACAAAGTGTACTTCGCTACTTACAGCTTTTTCGAAAAATTTATGAACGCTTTTTTGAAGTCTTTCCTCAACATGCGTCCTTAATGAGTCACCTAAGTCTATGTGTTGTCCTGAAATATTAATATGCATGTCTTCCTCCTTTTCTAAACTATACCCCATATATAAGTTGTAATAGGGGTTTAAGTTTTTTCAAGTAAATTATGCAGATACATGAAATTAAAATGATATTATATCTTAATCATCTTAAAACGTAATATAAAGCTACAATGGTTGCAGCTTTATATTACTTATCACTTGCGTAAGGATTGTCTGTTTTTCTAAACATAAACCTGATAGGTGTATGCGGTAGGTTAAAGCATTCTCTTAAAGATTTAACCATATATCTTTGATAGTCTTCCTTAATATCTTCGGGATGGTTTGTGAATAGTAAAAATATAGGGGGCCTTGTGTTAATTTGCCTAATATACTTAATTTTTACCCTGCGTCCACTTTTTGCAAGAGGAAGCGGATGCTCTTGCGTTACAAATTCAAGCCATTCATTGAGGGTGCGTTTGTTAAGTTCCTGATTCCACTCTTTATAAACTTTTAAAGCTTCTTCAATTGGTGAAAAAATACTAATGCGGTTTTGTGCCGATAAAAACGCCATAGGGGCAAACTCAAGAAATCTTGCATTATAATTCAGCTTATCTCGCATCGCTCTTTTAACTTTCTCTTGTGCTTTTTTATCATCACATTTATTGAAAGCTAATACTAAACACCTTCCTTCACGGATAACTTTCTCAGCAATTTCAATATCTTGTGATTCAAGCGCATTCTCAACGTCCATAAGCAGAACTACAGCATGAGCAAAGTCAATTGCCCTCATACTGTCACTTACAGCCATTTTCTCAAGATCAAGGCTAATAACTGCCTTCTTGCGAACACCTGCTGTATCGTAAAGTTTAATCTTATTACCCTTATATTCCCAGTCAATACTGATTGAATCACGGGTAATTCCTGGTTCTGGTCCTGTAAGTAATCTGTCTGAATTTGTTAAGCTGTTAATATAAGTAGATTTCCCTGCATTAGGTCTTCCAACAATAGCTATTTTAATGACTTCTTCTTTTTCAACTTGTTCTTCACGTTGCTCAGCTTTCTGATGGTAAGGATCCAGCGCTTCGTAAAGGTCAATCATGCCTTCACCGTGCGCACCTGAAATTACAACCATTTCATTAAAGCCTAATCTATAGAAATCAGGTATGTTTTCTCTGGCTTTTTTATTTTCGGCTTTGTTTATAACAAGTATTACAGGTTTGTTTTTTCTATGTAACCAGCGAGTAAAATGCTCATCTTCTGCTAAAACTCCGCTTGCAGCATCAACCATAAACAGGCATACGTCAGCTTGGTCTATGGCATATTCCGACATTTTTGTCATACGAGCGGCAAGCGAGTTTTTCTCACTATCATCAAGACCTGCAGTATCAAATACTACAAATTCCATAGGGCCAATGTTACCATTGCCTTGTTTCCAGTCACGGGTTACACCCGGAGTATCTTCAACAATAGCTAATTTTTTGCCGCATAACCTATTGAATAACGTTGATTTACCAACGTTAGGACGCCCTATAAGGGCAACTTTCATCTTAGACATTATTTTTTATTAATTATCAGTAATTTGTTTTTTGTACGCAGTATGATTTTATTATCAAGTACCTTTACATCCAGGACTTCCTGCTTTAAATCTACAATCACATTGCTTTTATCATAAGAAGGAGTAGTAGTCAAATTTATAGTGATAATCTTGCCTTTAGATGTAAATAATAAAGCCTTGCCGTTATGTACGTAGGTAAACCTTAATTTTTCTGACTTAGGCATATTTAGCTGAGTTTTAAAGCTTTTTCCAGTAGCCTGATCTATAATAAGTATATTACCGCTTGAGCCATTTGCTATTAAGTAACCTGCTACAGATGCAGCGCTAATCAGCTCACGTGCAGGGTTTCTGAATTTTTCTACACCGGTTGTAAGGTCAATACCAAAAATACCTGTAGCATAATTTGCAAAGACTAATGTAGAACCAAATGTTTGAGGTCCAAAGGATAGGTTGTAAAAGCTTTGACCTAAGCTGTCAAATTTATGAGCTGAGTTATATTCCCATAATAAATTTCTGGTTTTAACGTCAATTGCTCTTACAACTCCGTCTTTTGAGCTGAAAAATGCCATATTATTCATATGAGAAATGGTACTCTGGCTTTTAGCTACAATATCGGACGCAATGTCTTCAAATAACAATGTAAAAATTCCGTCATTGTTAAAGCACTTCAGGTTTAATGAAATATCTTGAAAGCACTTTGTATTATGATCGATTTTAACAATATCTGATTTTACAGGTACTTCAGTATATATAACTTTAGAAGTGTGATTATATAGGTTAAAGGCAATAATATTAATGCTATCGCTTATTATTATTTCTTCGTCATCAGCATAAATTATTCGGTCAACTTTTGTATTATTAGGAATTCGGAAAATTTGCTTACTTTCGCCGTTTTTTACATCTAATTTGACAAAATTTTTGCCATTTAAATAATAGGCATAATGATTGTTAAAATATATGTGTTTAGCACTTGTAGCAAGTTTTAGTGAAGTAATATTGCCAAGATCTAAAGTAGGAATATTTGCTAAGATTAATTCATTATTTATCAAGTTCTCATCGGAAAAAGCGCTTATTCTATTACCCTCAATTTTCTTTGAATGAGCGCCAAACCAGTCTAATTCTGCAAAAGTTTCGCAGGATGCTAAAGATAAACACAATGGTAATAATAGTAGCTTTTTCATTTAATTACTTCTTTTTTCTGACTTGAATTAATTTTTTATAGGAATCAATGCGCTGTTCTATAGAAGGAAGAACTGTAACATTTGTAAAGTTATCTTCTATTTTTTTAAGAGCATCATCATATTTTTTCATGTTAATGTCGTGTATAATTTCTTTTTCTTTTGCAAGTAAATGCAGTATTTTATAATTACCAGGAACTTCATTTAAATTAATTTCAACAAGCTCTTTAATTAGCTGATTCTGTGATTTTTTTAGCTTTTCAATATCTTGTTCTGTAAATTGCTCTAATCGGTGATTTTTAACAAAGCTTGCAATATCGCCTGTGGAATTATTATTTTGAGCAAGTTCATCTAGTATATTGTTAGCTTCGGTAATTTTATTTTCTTGGTAAAGTTCGATAGCATGCATTAATTTATCATTATCTGCCTGATACTCCTGATTTTTTTTGCTATCCCAATATAGTTTTGCTGCGACTAATATTAGAATTAATGCAAATATACCAAGGGCTTTTGGTGTGTTTTTGATAATCATTGTATGAAGTTTTTCTTGTTTTACATCACTTTGAAGTTCTTTAATTAACTGATCTTCTGTTTGATTTTCGTTTTGCATAGCCTTAATCATTTGAAATTTAAAAACAAAATTCATATTAGAAATTTTTTTAAAAAAGCAAAGCATTATTATCATTCTATGTAAAATATTATTAAAACCCCGCTGTTTTTATTAAAAAAATATAAATAAAGAGTATATTTGTTTACCTTTTCTATAAAATTAATTTATAATTGTATGTAGGGGCTGTGTAATTTACAGTCTGTTATTAACTAACTGCAAAACGGGAGGCGTATTATGTCTCGTAATAGCAATAAGAATAAACAAGATTTCATAACATTTAAGGATCTTGAAACGAAAAAAACTATTAATTTAAAAACAGTCATTAGCCATACTGTAGCTGATGGGCAAATTAAAATATGTGAGGATGATAAAGATATTCCAAACATTTATATTTTAAACTGTAGAAATCCAAGATACATATTCGTGGACTATATAGTTTCTAAAAACAGAAATAAAACGCATGTAACTTTAGTTACAAATACTGATGATAAAGAACATCTGGTTTATACGCTAAAAAAACTTGACCAAAAAGCTGTATCGCCAATGGATTACTATTTGCAAGATAAAACACGATATTCAGTTAAACTTCAAAATACTGATGTAAGTAATGAATTAACAGAGATAATATCATTGATGTTGTATCTTGATACTGAAGTTGATAGAAAAGATTTCTTCTATACATTGGATGCGACGCATATACCGCGTTTCCATTTCAATAAGTCACTTGCTGATACTAAGTTAAATCCTAAGTTAGATGAATACTTAGCGGATAAGCAAATTATGCAATATAACTTTGGTAATTGTTTAAAGCGTTCAGAGCTACAAATACCATGTAGTGAAATGTTTAAATATTTAGTAAGTCATAAAATTGATATGAGCAAATTTCATGAAATTTCAGCTAGCATGACTAAAAATTATATATTAGATATTTTAGAGTCGAGCATGAGCGCAAAATATTATGAATCTCTCATAGAGCATATTGATAGTTTTTATAAAACTGCAAGTAAAGTAGACAAACATATAGATAAAAGAATTCTCAAAACTTATGGTTTTACATCTGCATATAATTTTAATTCAATCATTGTTGAAATTAAAAACAGTATTGGTATTCAATATAATAAATGTTTAGATTTTAGTACTCAAATCCAGATTGAGAAATATATTATTGAAGATAATTCGGAAAACTTACTAAGATGCTTAAAAAGTAATCCTGAATTCAGTCAGAAGCCTTTTAATTGGTGTTTTGATGGTAATGACATGCTAATACTTGATAATATTTCTATGAGTATAACTGAATATATAAGGCAGTATCATCCTCAGAGAAATCAATTATTAAGCGATTTAATAAAGTATCTTGATTCTGATTACAGGTCTAGGGAAGATAGTAATAGATTAAATATTGAATTAAAAGATCGTAAAATAGCTTAAATAGCCTAACCGATATATGCAAAAATATCATTTAAATACAAAATTATATTTTTGCATATACTCTTTTTTATAATTTTATTGATTTTTATGTGTAATAAAGGCTATCTTCTATGTTGGATTAAAACATAAAAGGGCTTTTCAGACTTGGAAAAAAATAAAATAATTACACAAGATTTTAATGATGTATTAGGTGAACGTTATTTATCTTATGCGCTTTCTACCATTATGTCACGTTCTCTTCCTGATGTACGCGATGGTCTTAAGCCAGTTCATAGAAGGCTTTTGTACGCCATGCTGGAGTTAAAGCTTGACCCTAAATCAGGCTATAAAAAATGCGCCCGCGTAGTAGGTGACGTAATCGGTAAATTTCACCCACACGGTGATCAGTCTGTTTATGATGCTTTAGTAAGACTTGCCCAGTCTTTTAGCTTACGATATCCACTTATTGAAGGTCAGGGCAACTTTGGATCAATTGACGGTGATAATGCGGCGGCAATGCGTTATACTGAGTCACGCCTTACAGATATTGCAATGCACCTTATGCAGGATATATCAGAAAATACTGTAGAATTTAGACCAACATATGACTCATCAGAAGATGAGCCTGTTGTAATGCCTGCAAATTTCCCAAATTTACTTGCAAATGGAAGTGAAGGAATTGCAGTTGGTATGGCAACTAGTGTGCCTCCGCATAATTTAGAAGAAATTTGTAACGCTATTTTAGCCCTTATTGAAAATCCTAAAATATCAGATAGTGAAATAGCATCGTATATTAAAGGTCCGGATTTTCCTACTGGCGGTATTGTTATTGATACAGCAGAAAATATCCGCAGCATTTATGAAACAGGTAGAGGATCGCTAAGAGTTAGAGCAAGGTGGCATAAACAAACATTAGCTCATGGTCTTTATCAAATTGTAATTACTGAAATTCCTTATCAGGTTCAAAAATCAAAGCTGATTGAAAAACTAGCCGACTTACTAAGAGATAAAAAATTAGTACTTATCAACAACATACGTGATGAATCAGCCGAAGATATAAGGATTGTTATAGAGCCAAAAAATCGCTCTGTAGAAGCAGAAACCATTATGGAATCACTGTTTAAGTCAACTGATCTTGAGGTACGCTTTAACTATAATATGAACGTACTCGATGCTAATTTAGTTCCAGGACTTATGGGCGTTAAAGGATTGGTTGGATCATTCTTATTACACCGAGTTGAAGTAGTTACAAAGCGTTCGCAATTTCGCCTTGATAAAATAAATAACAGGCTTCATATACTTGATGCGTTAATGATAGCTTATTTAAATATAGATGAAGTCATTAGAATTATCAGAGAAGAAGATGAGCCAAAAGCTATAATGATGAAAAAATGGCACCTATCTGATATTCAGTGCGAAGCCATTTTAAACATGAGATTAAGATCCCTTCGTAAACTTGAAGAAGTTGAAATCAAAAAAGAGCAAGATAGTTTATCAAAAGATAAGGCGATTTTAGAAAAGATTTTAGGTAGCGAAAAAGAATTACTTAAAGTTATCAAAAAAGAAATTACTGAGCTTAAAACTAAATTTGGCGAAAGTTCTGCAATAGGCAAACGCCGTACAGATATTATTTATGGCGAAATTTCCCATACTGAAATCGATATTAATGCATTTATTGAAAAAGAACCACTAACGGTTATTATCAGTAAAATGGGCTGGATAAGGTCGGTTAAAGGCTTTGATGCAGATTCAAGCGAGTTTAAATTCAAAGATGGCGACGATCTTCTATTCCATTTTAATGCCTATACTACTGATAAAATTATTATGGCATCTAATAAAGGTAGATTCTTTACAATTCTTGCTGACCGCGTTCCAAAAGGTAAAGGTTTTGGTGAGCCAATCAGGGTTTATATTGATTTAGAAGCTGATAACCAAATTATGTATGCGCAGGCACTTGATCCAATGGCTAAATTATTACTAGTTGCTGATAATGCTAAAGGTTTTATAGTTCCAGAGGAATCGCTCGTTGCCCAAACAAAAACTGGTAAACAGGTATTTGATACAGGTGCGAATAACCTAATTAAAATTATTAATATTACTCATGATAGTATTGCAGTCATAGGTCAGAACCGCAAAATGTTGGTTTTCCCTATAGAGCAAATTCCTGCTATGAAAAAAGGCCAGGGCGTTAGCTTACAAAAATATAAAGATGGAACAATATCGGATATTATCAACTTTAATTTAGCCGATGGTCTTTCATGGAAGTTTAAGTCACGTAATTATCATGAAAAGGATTTATTACCATGGCAGGGTAACCGTGCAGGAAGCGGACGTATCGCCCCTACAGGATTCCCTATGGATAATAAGTTTACCATGTAGTTTTTATTGGTAACTTAAATCCATTAATAATCTGAGATTTCTGTTTTCTGTGTAATTTGTAAGTTATGATTATCATGATTTGAAATAAGATCTATAGAATGTTAAGCAGCATTTTTATCAGGAGCTGCTCTAGTTATTTATATACTAACTATATATTATAAATAACCCCCTCTATTTGCCTTCTTTTTACAAGTCCTGGTAGTTTCCGACCTTTAGAGTATACCCATTTCATAAGCTCGGTTTCAACAAGTTCATGCTCGCCTCTGTTAATTTTCTGCCTTAAAGTTGATCTTTGTAGCGCTCCAGCCCCTAAATTAAACGTAAAAGATGTAATAGAGGCTAGTTGATTATCATTAAGTGGCTGATATATAAGCTTTTTCACCTTATTTATAGCTAAATTAATGTCAATTTCTAGTAGCTGATTTGCGTAAACTTCTGAAATTTCAGTGAAATGCTCATTTGATTTAATAACATGTCCATAGCCTATGGTTAAAAGCCCTGCAGGGCATAAATAGGGCTTAAGTCTAAGCCCCTCAAATTGTTTAATAATATCGATAGCTTTCATTTTATTTCCTAAATTTAGCAAGAGACCGCTGACCAAAGTAAAAGCTTATAATACCTGCAAAAATTGCCTGATCTTCCTGCGACCATAAAATTTCGGTAATCATAAAAAGGGGTGCGCTATCATCAATAATTGAAAACTGTAAATATTTGATAGATACGTATAAAAAGAAAAAAGCGAATGCCATAATAGGGCGGACAAGCCCATTTAAAGTATCCACAAATTTTATATTCGTTTTATACGTTGTATAAAGTTCACGGAACTGTGCAGTTTCGGCAAAAAGCTCCGCTGCTTCTAAGCGCTCACTCATTCCCATTTTTTGTATTTTTATTTGCTTTTCTAAAATCGCAAGCTCATGTTTTTTATCGCTAATATCTTTGATAATCTGTAGGAAATAGGGAAATAATGAGCTTATGAAGCCAGTCAGGGCTGCAATTAAACTTATCATCTGTATACCTATTCTATATTAAACTTTCTATGTCATTCTTCACTTTGGTAGGTCTTACTCTACTCCGTTCATCATTTTTATTATTTATGTACATCCACTCGGTATCCATAAACTGTAATTCCTGATTTTCAAAATATGCTTTCATGAATGGCTTTGGTGGAATGTAGGTAACGTTGCCATTAATAAATACTAAGTGATTATGGTGGGGGGAATTTTGATTTATAATTAAATATGCTTTTTCATTCTCTAATTTTTCACCCAGATCTTCCACTATTTGATCTATTACAGGGTGAATTAAAAACTGCATTAGAGCAAAGTTAAAATTAATTGTATATTCTTTATTTGCCTGAGTAGGCGTTAAGTATTTTATCATATAATTACCTGATATTAAGTTCGTAGCCTTTGCCAGAAAGTTTATCCAGCTCGGCGATTTTGTTAATTTGTATGTTTTGCGGAATTTTTGCATCACTGATCACGATTTCTGACGCATCTGTTATAAGTAAAAATTGTGATGATGTATCACTGCTAAAAAAGTCCTTAATTTCATAAGGTAGTAGTCCGCCACTAATAATTTGGTTTCCTATTACAATAGGTGATAAAGGTTTTAAATTTTGCCCGCTAATTTGATAGCTTATTTTATCTCCTGTTGATATATCTTCACCAATAGGGCTTACAATAATATTTATTTCTTTGTTTATCAGATTTATATCTGCATCTACCGATAAGATACTTTCATCTAGTAAAATAAATCTATCACCAATTTCATGAGGCTCTAAAAAGCTATGATCCTGAGCAAATACACGGATAATATCGCTTAAAATATATTCATTAGTTTCTAATGTTTGAACGTTCTTAAAAGCTATTACTTCATCGCCGATAAGTGCAAATTGGTAGCTATCTGTTTGATAAATATCGCCGCTTATAATTGATACATGAATATTAGTAATTTTATCCTCAAAATAAGGGCTGTTTTTATGTAAACTCTTTGTGATATTGCCTATACATGCTTCTAAGTTACTAAAGCCATATTCTTTGAAATTGCCACTATCAAATACACCAACACCTGCAAAGGAATTTGTTTCTGAACAGCAAGCGAAGTAAAGGTTTAGTTTAGATTTATCTTTAGCAAAATAGTTTGGTAGCTCAAATATATGACTAATATAATTTTTAGATAAAATCTGCCCAGATGTTTTAATATTAGTCCCGATTGTCTCGTGATTAATATTAGCAACTGAATAAGTGCTATGACCTTTAATATATGTTGTATAATCAATGTTATAAGTTATATCTGTAACTTTTATAATATGATTGTCCAGCTTAATAATATCACCAATGTTAATATCAAAGTTATTAGTAAGGCTAAAACTAAAGGATATTTGCTTAATGTAATCATTGTAAAGGCTGTATTCTGCTATTTTTTCCGCCATGTTATCGCTTAAAACAAGTGGCATTGCGATAGTTTTGCTGTAGTTATTTAGCTCTGACCTTCTTTTTGAGCTAATCATTTGCTGATAATCAAAGTTACGGCTAATGTATACCACATTAACTTCCGTATCTAAATTATTAACTGATGCTTTTTCAATTTCAATGTACTGGTTTTTGTCATTTACCAATAAATCGTTTGAATTTATCTCATAAGTTTTTGCATCATTAAATGGTATAAATCTAATAATATTATCGTTAATAATACAGAAAAAATAGGCAAGGCTTAATGTTTGTAAAACATCTATAATGCTTGCGTCTTCATTTATAATAAGCCCGTCAATTTCTCCATGAAGCTGACTTGCGTCAAATTCATTTGGTAAAAATCCTGCCTTTAGCATAAGTTCGCTTACAATATTACTTAAAGAAGCTCTGCCGATTTTGCCGTTAATCCAGTGACCAGTTTTCCATAGATTATGATCGCGCCATAAGTGCTTAAGCTGTGGCCAGTAAGGGTAGGGGCGTGTATCCCAGCACCAAAGAAAGCTATTCTCTAAAAACTCAAATTCAGTAAACTTATCAAGGCTTTGATTAATTGCATTATACTGCGCCTCAAAATCTATGCTGCCGTTTGATCCTTTTGGAAAGCCGCCGTCAGATGACTCTGGATCATAAAATACATTCGGCTGATTTGCAGCTTTATCAACTGATGGAAAACCATATTCGGTGAACCATATTTTTTTCATCTTTGGCTGCCATGCTGTTTTTTGACCATTATTGTAATGGTAATTTTCCCACCAATACCTAATGTTCTTAAGTGCGTAAGGAGCTTCGTATTCATCATAACACTCACCACTTTCCCAGCCTTTTTTTACATCTTGATTTTCATCATTTGTAAGCGGAAAATAAGCATCAATTCCAACAACATCGATATACTCACTTGCCCATAAAGCATCTAAGTTATAATTACCGATATTATCATGATGATACTCCGACCAGTCGGCAGCGTAAGTTAAAGTTTTGCAAAATGATTTAGCATTTTTAGCAAGAGAAATTAAGTTATCAACCGCAATATAATGGTTGTTTTCCTGAATGCTGGTAATATTTTTTAGTTCCGACCCTATTGCTAGGCAGTCAACTTTATCGCCAAAAGTTTTAGCATAATGCATGATGAAGTCATTGTAACCATGTTCTTTATCAAAAAAATTATTAACGTCTTTATAGCTGCCTGTAATATGACCGCGCCATGGTTTGCCTTCTAAATCTAGCATGATCATTGGATATAACATTATCTTGTAGCCCATTTCCCTGCATTTATCTATAAAGCGGTGTAGTGAGCTATCCGAAGGCGTGCCGCCAAATCTTATAAATCCGTCTTTGTCTTTAGAAATAAGATGTGCAAGGTTTCTATCATATTTGCCGCTGTTCCATTTTGATGGCAAGGTTTCTGCATCTTTATATTCCACACCAGGCTTAAGCAAAAGATCCTGAATATTAAGCGAGTTACCAAACCAGCATACGGCAATAGAAACCCATTTTAAATTAGGAAGAGCCTGATTTAGCTGCTTAAGCGACAATGATGCATCGGTAACAAATTCACGGTTATTAGTATTGATAGGGAGCTGCTTACCTTTTTGCAGAAACTTACCATTATGATATTTGCCAAATACTTTAAACTGCGGCTCTGTGTCATAAACGCATTCGCCAGATCCTGGTATGATAGTTATCGCTTCAATTTTTTCTTCTAAAGTTTTGTGGCTTGATAATTTGATTTTAGGTTTTTTAACAACTTCAAAACTAAAATTTGGTATACGATTGCCATATTCAAATAGCGGGAAGTTTTCAATTACAACATATGAAAGACCGCGGTAAGCAGGAGCTTTGCCAATACCTTCATACGCCTCGATTACAGGGTCGGGAAGCTGCGTATCTGTTCCGCTATATACGCGGTAATTAATGGATTTTGGGTCAAGTTGGTTACAATCAGCCCAAATCTTGGTGATTTCATTAATTTCGCCTTTACAAAGTGCTATAGCTATCGTTGCGTAATATACAAAAACTGTTTCATGATTTGATACTTTTTTCCCGCCACCTTTGCCAACTCTGCTGGAATGTACGCGGTGTTCTTCGCATTCTTTAAGTGGCATTGCCCAGATAATATTGCCAGCAATTTTGACTGTACCGAATATTTCAGGAATGATACTTGCATAAGCAGAGCTTTGAACATAAAGATCCGAAAGTTTATGACCTATAGTTTTTTGTTTTATTTTATTAAGACCAAACATGCGGTCGTCAATTGCGCCGCCTGCCATTGTTGCAGCAATAGTTCCTGCGGTTACCGCAACAGCTCCATAGCTTGAAAGGTAAGCCGTTGCCGCAGAGGCAAGTACAATAGAAGCCATATTTATTTCTCTAGTTTATAATGTTATAAATTGAATGTATTTTTTGAATCCAGTCATCGGTAAGGCGATGCTCTACTACCTTTTTAAGTGGTGCATAGCTGTGAATAATATAAGGTTCATTATCATGAATTGTAATAAGCCCAACATGAGATGGTGCGCCGTTTATATTAAACAAAATCATATCACCTTCTGTAATATCTTTTGTTAACTTTTCAGGAAGCTGCGAAGTAATTTTATTTAAAAAATAATCACCTTGTGGGATCCTTGGGTAATCTTTTTCGTCAATTAAATTAATGCCTATTTCTTTAGCTGCCAGCATTATCAGTCCTATGCAGTCTAGCCCTATATGGCTATTACGCCCCTGATGTCTGAATGGCACGTTTAGGTATTGTCTTGCAGAGCATGTTAGTTTTTTTCGCATAAGTATTACCTTGTTTTCTGCAGGATTTCCTGAATACCTGGAATGTGCGGCTCTCCCCTGAAATTGAGGGCATTATTAAATTTGCTCACGCAGCATTCAAAGCGTTTAGAGCATCCCTCAAAAAGTATAATGCTATCATCTATATTAAGGTTGGGGATTGGTAAATTAGTAGTAACAATATTGTTATGGAAGCTTTTGATTTCCCAAATTTTATCTTGATGTTTTAGTGTTCCAAAGTTAAAAAAACCTGATGGTTTATAAGAATCCAAATGGACTACAAAATTTGATGAATCTATGATTTTAACAATATTTGCATTATAGCTATATTTATTAATATCAACACCGCACTCTTTACTGCCAAAATTTGTTCTGCAAAAGGGCGTATAAGTGTCCATAATTTTTTTATCAAGCTGACAGCCTATACCGTTTATATCAGCTTTAAAAATATTATTATCGTATGAAATAGAGGGTATAATCCCTGTAAAAATATTTTTAATAATGGTTTTATGTGAATAATCGCAAAGCTTTATTGATATTTTAGCATTATCAAAGCTGCCGTATAAAATATCTTCTTCATTTATACATTCGTCATTAATTGATCCATTTATTGAAGCCGTTGCATATGTATCAATTTGGTTGTGAACTGTACCTATCGAAAGACCAGACTGGCTTTTATACACAATATCAGCAACTAATATATCCTGATCATATGTTGTGTAATAAAACTGTTTATGCGCCTCTATTTCTAGCAAATAGCAATAGTTTGTATTCATAATTTTATCTCGATTAAATAAATATTATCAATGTCAAAAGCTTCATCAGTTAGGTTAGTAACGCTTAGTGTATCGGTGTCAAACCGCACTGCTACGTCAAATTCAAAGCTTGCGGTGATTTCTTCAAAATCATCTCTAGTTGTTACAATTCCTGATGTATGGTCAATGAGTCCTTCTATTATTTCGCCACTATAAAATAGCTCGACACTGTCGATAACTGGCTTTTGTATAATTCTTTCACCTTTCATCAGCTGGAATGTATTTGGTGCAATCTTTTGAAGTCTTTCATTTTCAGCTTTAAAATCTGAAAAATCACGAAACCTAAAGCCAACAGCCTTACCTTTTTTATCTCGGAAGAATTCCATTAAAGTTTTAAGCTGCGAAATAGTTTTTATGCCATATGAAATATTATATTTTAAGCGCCCATGCTTCCAGTTAACGTTTCTAACTTCATGACCTGATTTACTGGTAGATACATGTGTTGAATATTCAAGCATCACTTCTGAGCCATAAGCAATATCAAGCGGGAATAATTCTTCGCTGAAACTATGCATGGTTTTTGATCTCTACATTTGATGCGCTTTCTAAGGTGATAGTATATGTTTCTTCATCATCGTAATTTCCGGTGCGTTCATACGATGATATGATGAAATACCCTTCAAATATCTCGCCACTGCCAAAGCACATTTGGAATTTTTCTTTTGCACCGCTAAAGCTAAGGTTACGTATTGTAAGTTCACTGCTAGAATCAGTAAAGATTCCGCCACCTGTTATAGAGATGGATCTTACCGCGCCGCTTAATAGCTCTCTCCAGTTTCCTGAAAGTTTATTGGTAATATCGATAGTTTGGTTGTTAAGTACCATGCGAGTAGTTTTTAGACCGCCTATGGTGTCAAATGAGTCACCATTAAGTACTTTAAGAAGCATTAGTGAGCCTGGTTGAATTGACATATTAATTCTCCATGTGTTTTAAGTTAATATCTAAGTTTAATGTATAGTTGCTGCCCTTTTTAGAAGGTGCGATTTCAGAAGTTGTTAAGGAAGATAAAAAGATATTCCCTTCATAATCAAAACGCTTGTTAGCAAACATTCTAGTAATTTCATCCTGAATTATACTTAGCTGGGTATTGCCTTTTTCATTGCTATGGCAGTGCAGGTTGATTTTAATCTCGGTGCTTTGAAAGGTTTTTGTGCTATAATCTTTGGTACTGATTTTATGGATATGTATGTAAGGAAGCTTAACATTTTCCGGTAAATATACATAAACGCCGCTTATCATTTTACCAATCACTGAATGTTTTTCTAACATCTCGATTAGCATTTTCTCAGCAATTAATATTGAAGATGTTATATTCATTCTATTTCCTCGGTTATAAACATTTTAAAAGGGTCATTAAGCGTATAAATTTTGAATATTTTTAGCTTTTGGTATTTAATGCTGATAATGTCGCCTTTTGTTATATTTTTGCTGGAGTTTGTAACAACTTTATAAGTTGCATTTACCTGAACCACCCCCGAAGCAGGTGAGTATGGAACTGTTTGTTCTGCTATAATAGGCTCGAGTTTAACCCAGATATTATAAGATTTTGTGTAAACAGTTTCGCTGGATCCGAATAAGCCTTTTCTAACTTCTGCTTTATGGACGTATGCTTTTTGATTAAGGTCGGATAGCTTATAATTTTTGACCATACTACAACCTATATTCTATAAATGGGGTGTAATAATTATGCACTTTATCAAGATGATTTTGTTCGTGATAATAGATGCCTTTTATGTGAGCTAAAATTCCTTGCTTAATCATATTTGGAATATCTTTTGCAGACTTAAAACCGGTAGTATACGAAATTTCAAGGTGATCAGAATATACAGGAAACTTAAAACTTACAGTCCTGCCAATAAGTTTGTAATATTTTTGATCGAGTAGCTTATATTCGCCATATGAATCTATAAAAACGCTTTCAAGCGATAATATTTTTGCATGAGGCAAAATAATATTTTCCTGAAATACTTTAGAGTACGTTAGGGTAAATTTAACTGGGTTTATTTTAATATTTAAAAAATGCTCAGCATACTCTATTGCAGCATCGCAAATTTCATTGATAAGGTCATTATCGCTATCGTCATCTATTTTAAGATATGACTTAATAGCATCAAATTTGATAATGTCTAATTTTTCCAGATTCTCTGAATTAATGTTATTATATATTGTAATATTCATATTAAACCTTTTGGTCAGGAAATTGTTGTTTTAATTTTTCAAGGTCTTGTTTGGCAATCGCCGGATTTTCGGTAGCTAAAATACTGTTTAACTCCCATGGGGTTAGTTTCCAGAGTTCGTTTGGTTTTATACCGATAAGAAAAGCCGTTTTAATAAGCTTTTCCCATTCTATAAATTCATCTTTCATGGCAGATATCC
The DNA here is from genome assembly GCA_001897445.1 of Alphaproteobacteria bacterium 33-17. Classification (NCBI taxonomy): domain Bacteria; kingdom Pseudomonadati; phylum Pseudomonadota; class Alphaproteobacteria; species Alphaproteobacteria bacterium 33-17. Next base: position 94,755 of record MKSX01000016.1, read on the forward strand.
GTAAGTTTATTAATGCTGTTTGGGTATAGGAAAATGGTGATTAAACATGTAGCAATGAGTGATGCGGTTTTAATGCCCATTTCGGCAGTTAAATATCTGATTTTCAAAAGTGAATAATCTTTAGAGTCACTATTTAGTGCGTGATATAAAATGCTCTCAATACTTTCTTCATCAAGACTTTGATTATCAAGTGATATGAGACGGTTAAACTTTTTGCCAAGATCACGCTCAATATTAATTGCAGATCCGAAAGTGATATTTGCGCTAAATCTTTCATTATTATGTTCAAAATCAAGACCTCTTTGTGATCCGAATTCTGAAATAAAAATATAAGTATTTACATCAATTTGCTTTTTGTAATGCATGATTATAATCCTATCGTTAAAATTTGCGGCTGTGTTTTTTAAGTGTCTTTGTTAGCTCGCCAACAATTTGCTGTTTATTATGCTGAAAGCCGCTATAGTCATTGGCACTAATATTTAAGGTAACGTTGATGTTTTTAGTGTTTCCACCCAGCCTGTTATTAGGGACGACCGATCCGTATGTGTCAGGAACGAAAAGCTCGGGGCCATTCTCACCGACTAAATATGGAGTATTGGATGATACACTGCCACCAATAGCTTTTTTATTACTTGCTGGAAAATGAAAGAGATCATATTTAATTTTGCTGAGCAAATCTGTTTGTAGGGCTTCAAGTTTTTTGGGATCATTAAGTGTTGCATTTGCATCTTTTATAAAATTAGGCATATACCTACCGGCTATACCTCCTATCTGTCCTGATTTTGCATAATCACCTATAAAAAAAGTTTTAATAACTTTGTTTAAAGCACCATTTTTAAAACTTTCCAGTTCCTTAATCATTTCGGTTTTGAAGTTTTGAGTGTCACCTTTTAAAATTTGAGTGAAGTTTTTCTCAAATATTTCGCGTGATTTTTTAGTAGTATCATTTGCTGCTTCTAATAATTCTTCATTTATTTGATACCTTATAATATCCGTCCAATTTTTAGAAATTACTGCAGCGGTTTTTTCAGATTGTTTTTCAGCAGCTACGCAGCATTCTTGAATTGCTTCAAATTTTCTGACTAAAGTGTTATATATTTTATTGACTTCGTCATCTGTCTCTTTTAATTTGATTTTTAATAATTCTAAATCTTCTAATTTTTCTTTCATATGAAAATATTTCCATTTCTATTTATTATTGTGTTGTTAACTAACTGTAGTGTGTCTAAGACACTGTCTGTTGAGCATTGCAGGGAGAAGCTTGGTACTAAAGTCTCTATCAATTCTGATGAGTTCAAAGAATGCTTTAAAAGTAGGCAAGAACATCTTCTTAAGAGATATGCTGAATATCAAAAAGATTCTGACTGGTGTTGGGATGAGGTGGAAAAAGAAGTTCCTTATAAAGTTGATACAATAAGAACCTATATACCTTCTCAAGATATTTACGATGATAAAGGTAATAAAATCGGTCGTACTGAAAAAATAGATAGAGTTGATTATGTACAGCCACCAGAAAATGCAAGAGCGCGTAAATATTGCCATAAAGAGTGCATGAAAAAAAAGCGGGCTAACAACCCAACAGATGACATTAATGATATGATTAATGACATAGATAATCTGTTTTTGTATAAGTAGATTTAAATCTTCTAATTTTTCTTTCATATGAAAATATTTCCATTTCTATTTGTTATTATGTTGTTAACTAACTGTAGTGTGTCTAAGACACTGTCTGTGCAGCATTGCAGGGAGAAGCTCGGTACTAAAGTTTCTATCAATTCTGATGAGTTTAAAAAATGCTTTGAGGAGAGAAAAACTTATCTTCATAGAAGGTATGCTGAATATCAAAAAGATGCTGACTGGTGCTGGGACGAGGTAGAAAAAGAAGTTCCTACAATTATGGATGAGGTTAGGGTGTATCAACCATCTCAAGATATTTATGATGATCAAGGTAATAGAATTGGAAAAACCCGTGAAGTCAATTATATAAAGTATGTCCAGCCACCTTCTAATGCAATGGCGCAACTTTATTGCCATAAAGAGTGCATGAAAAAAAAGCGAGCTAACAACCCAACAGATGATATTAAGGGTATGATTGAGGGGATTGATAATCTTTTTAATTATGAATAGTTTTTGATAATTCTTCATATATTTATAAATCAACTAAATGGATTCATTATTTTTATGGTGATGACTCAATAGATTTAGTCATTGCGAAAAATGCAAAGCATTTTGTGGCAATCCAAAACTATAAAAGCGGCAAACAACTAAGTGGCATTAGTTTATATTATGGATTCCCACGAGGTATTTTATACCTCTCGGAATGACAGGTGTAGACACAAGGTCATTGCGAGGGATGCAAAAGCATCCCACGGTAATCTATCTTATAATCCCAAAACTATTTAAACTAAGCTTAACAACTTAATAGCGCTAAAGTTAACTACATCGCCACCTACGCGTTTTGTTGTATAGAATTTTACAAATGGTTTTTCTGTAAATGGGTCGCGCATTACTTTTACGTTTGCACGGTCAACAATCATGTATGCCGATTTGAAATCACCAAGTGCAATTGCAAGAGCATCTTTAGTAGGAAGTGGCATTGCTTCACTATGAATTACAGGAATGCCAAGTAATGTGTCCGGAGCGCCAAACTGAAGGCTAGGTGACCATAAGTACTGTCCTGATTCGCTTTTTAAGGTGCGGATTAAATGAGTAGTTTGTCTATTCATAATAAAGCTTGCGCGTGATGCGTAATTTTCACCTAAGCTATACACAAGCTTCATAAGCGATTTATCATTAAGTCCACCCTGAATACCGCTTTGAATTTGCTCGATTTTGCCCCATTCTTTACCGTTTTGATAAGATAAAATACCTTTTGGTTTGCCCATTCCATCGCCTTTAATAAATGCATTTTCTTCCATTTCAGCAAAAGACATAGCAATTTTATCTTCAAGCCAGCTTTCAATATCAATGCTTGCATCATCAATAAGTTTTTGGGTAGCTTTTGGCTGAGCATACATTTCATGTACTGGAATAATTTTTTTGCTGATTTTTGGTGTAGTAGTATCGGTAACTATATTAGTTTCAGATGTCCAGCCTGTATCCATTTTTTGGTAATCTTCTAAAATCTCGATAGCATCACTTGAAATTTTTTGAATAGTTGCAAGTCTTCTCATTGAAACTGAGTTTGCGATATTATCTGCAATTTTGTGCTGCATATCACGAGTTACAAAATATCCGCCATCAGATTCAGAGCCAACTGATAAAGCTTTTTGCTCATATTTTGCGAGATTATTATCTGTGCCTTTACGTAAATATTCTGTAAATGCAGATTTGTGATCATCAGATGATGTATAGTTTTTTACTTCTCTTGTAGGGCGAGAAATAGAAGCCTGAAGGTTTTCAATTTTGTCATTTAAGCCTTCCATAACGTTGTGAAGATTATTTAAAGAGCTTTCTGTTACAGAATCTGCTGCTCCAAATGCCTTAATTTCATATTCTTTGCGGTCATTTATTTCTTTAAAGTTTTCCCAAGCGTTTAAAGTTTGTTCGTATTGATTTTGTAATTCTGAATTATTCATATTTTTTTGCCTATTATGATTAGTTAAATAGATTTTATAGTCATTACTTGTGATTCTTTATTAGCAGGGAAAGTTACCAAACTAATTTCAAGTAAGTCTATTTCGGTGATTATTCGGGTTTTTGTTTTGCGATTCTTAACGGCTTTTACAACATTAAATCCTATGCTAAGTCCGCAGATTGCCTTGTTACTTATTAGTGCAAAAGCTTCACTGGCTTTTTTTACTGCAAGAATTAATTCTGCCTCAATTTTGAGACCTTTTTTGTCTTCAGTAATTTTTATAATTTTACCAATAGGATAGTCATGGTTATGCTGCCAAAGTAATTTAATATTTTCTGGCTTATTATTTGCCAAAGTTTTTTTAAACGCACCTGGAGCAACAATATCATTATGTTGGTCAACAACATTAAAAACGCTTGCATAACCTGAAAACATTGGGTTTTTATTAATAATGTCTTTATTCATCTTAAGTTATATTGTTTGTAAGTTGAAAATTGCGATCTTTATGCCACTATTAAAAAAAATTGCATAATTTGTTATTGTCTTGTTGTTGAAATTTGCATGTATGTTGCTAATATAACTAGCAATGATGCATGGGCATCATGCATACATAAACACATAACAAATTGGGTACAACAAATGAAAAAAGTTTTACTTGCTAGCGCATTCGTTGCTGCTATTGCTACAGCTCAAGTTGCATCTGCTGAAGAAGCTATGCACGCACAATTACAAGACGGCACAACAGTAGAAATCATGGGTGATGCTGTTAACGTAGTTGAAAAAGACGGTTCTAAAAAACCAGCTCCAGACGGGAAACACGTTTTAGCTGATGGTAAAGAAATCGAAGTTAAAGACGGTAAACTCGTAAAATAAGTTTATTAGAAGCTTTAAGTTTCTTTTATCTATAAAGGCTGGAATTTTATATTCTGGCCTTTTTTTATTACATATAACAGCATATAGACTTAGTTGTAATTATCCCCATTTAAAGGGCTATAGCCAAAGATTTCTCTCTTCTCGTTCTTAGTTAAAAAACTACAGCTTTCAATTCTTTGCCATAAACTTTCTCTTCTAGCTGACAACGCACTAATATTATCTTTATTATAAATAATTCTAATATTGTCATTATAGTAAGGTGCAAGAAAGCTATTTAACTGATTGGTTATATTATCAAGCAGTGGGAAAATAGTTTCTTCCCAAAGTGCAAGTCTTGCTTCTTGTAAATTGCTATAAGTATTATCACCTGGAATACCAAGTAATTGAGGCGGCACACCAAAAGCTAAAGCAATTTCACGTGCTGCACTATTTTTAGCTTCTAAAAACTCCATTTCTTTATTTGAGAGGCTCATTTCTTTCCATTCTAATCCGCCTTCTAAAATTAGCGGTCTACCAGCATTTTTATGACCGGAGAAATTCTCTTCAATTTGCTCTCTTAGTCTTTCATATTGCTGCTCTATTAAATATGGATAGTTTCCAGATTCAGCTTTGTAAATTAGTGCACCGCTAGGTCTTGCTCCGTTTTGTAGTAATGACTGATTCCAGCTTGCCGCCATATTATGCTGATCAATGCTGTAAGCAGCAGCTTCTACTGGTGAAAGCCCATACAGATCATCAAGGGGATGAAAATTTTTAAAGTGGATAATATCGCTTTTACCTGTAACGTTATCGATCATGTAATCTTCCTGAAGGCTACCAATCTTATGTCTATATGCGACAGGGTATGCTTTTTCATCTGTAATAATACTTACTCTGTCCGGTCTGAGTAAGTGAAGTTCGATTGGTTTACTTTGTGAGTTTTTAGTAATTACGCAAAAGCTATTACCCGCTATTAAAATATAACTTATTAAACTTTCAAAAAACTCTATGCCAGAAGTTAGACTATTGGGTTTGTTTATCAAAGTGATAATCGGGTGAGAGTCATAATTTTCATTTGTAAGTCTATTTTCAGCCTGCCATGTAATGCTGCTAGCTGCTTTTGCTATCAAACTAATAGACCTATGTGCTACTACGTTTTTGCAATAAGCTTCCTTTGCAAATTCAGTATATTCGCGCTTCATCCAGGTGGCTTTGCCTGCGCTATTTAATATAGTTTGGTTTTTGTTGTAAGTAGATCTTATAGACGCAGATTTACTAAAATAAGAAAATAAGTTTTTAAGATTCATAATCATCCTCGTTACTAGGTACGAGGGGCTATAATATGAATATTTTTTATCTTGGGAATGGGGTGTGCTTAACTTTTTTCAACTTTTTTTATTTTTCTATACTAATCAAAAGGATGATATAATAAGCTAAAATTTCTTATTATCGTAATTGACAAATAAAAATACATATAATAATTTACCAGCAATTCAATTTACCAGGGGTGCCTGATGCATTTGCTAAGGCTGAGAAATACCCTTTTTAACCTGCACTGGATAATGCCTGCGGAGGGAGCGTAATAAAATGCCAATACTTTATTATATCATTTTTATGCTCTGTATTCCCAATTTAATGGGGAAATCAGATGCTTTTAAAATTTAAAAAAAATTATTTACCAGCAATGCTTGGGGCTGCTATAGAGTACTACGACGTAGCACTTTATGGATTTATGGCACCCATTTTAGTAAAGGTGTTTTTTCCTTACATAACTAAAAGTAAAGCCTATTTTATTTATTTTTTCATAGAGTTTATAGCCGCACTTTTTCAGGTGTGCGGTGCCAAAATATTTGGGTATGTTGGTGATAAGTATGGCAGAAAGCCAGCAATGTATTACTCGATGCTTGGAACATCTTTGGTTACTTTTATAGTAAGTATGCTTCCTACATATAATGATATTGGAATAGTTGCAACTATAGCATTTGTCTTATCAAGGCTATTACAAAGCTTCTTCTTAGGTGGGGAGTATAATGGTGGTGCTATTTATTGCCTGGAACATACGAAAAATAACAAGGGTTTTATTAGTGGGATTTATTGTTCCTTTACCGTACTTGGTATAGTTGTAGCAAGCTTTGTAGCATATTTAATTAGTAAATTTGGAGCTGAATATTTTAGGTATGCTTATTATTTAAGTTTTATCTTAGCGATATTGACAGTATTTATGCGTAAAGATATAAAGGAAACCCCTGAATATAAAGCTAAGCCAAATAGTAATTCAAAACTAATTTTTATATATGATATCTGTTTAGCAAGTATGTATTTTGGTATTTTATATGGTTTGCCTTCGAAAATACTGAGCGTTATTTTACCTTTGCACAGTGGTATAAGTCAGTCACATATTATGCTAATTAATGCCTTATCTTTAATTATATACATGATTTGTTTAAGTATTTTCGGTTATATATCTGATAAGATTGGCTTTAAAAAACAAATGAGAATTGCAGTTATTTTTACTGTAATATTAATATATCCGCTTACTATGATGCTAAGCATTAAAAGTTTAATTATAGTATTGGTAGTTAAAACAATTTTTATGCTAATGGCTGCATTATATATCGCTCCTTTTCATGCATATGCACAAGATTTATCACAAAGTATTTCAAGATATAAATCAATATCAGTTAGTTATACCACAGGAAAGTGTGCTTCAACTTTGTTACTGTCTGGAACTATATTATTATATGAATTTTTCATCAGCATAATTGCACCAGTTAGTATTTTGTTTCTTCTTAGTATATTAATTTTAAACAGGTACAGATATGAAAAGTCTTGAATATGCTATGAAGCTTTGTTTAGTCACAAATATGAAGCAGGAAAGTTTTGAAGAATATAGTAAAATGGTAGTTAAGGCTGTAAAAGGTGGTGTGACTATGGTGCAGCTAAGAGATAAACATTTAAGTAAAGAAGAATATAGACATAGAGCTAAGCTATTTAAAAAAGTTTTATTACCATTTAAAGTGGCTTTCATGCTTAATAACCATGTTGATATTGCTAAAGAAATTGATGCAGATGGTGTCCATATTGGACAAAGAGATATGGATCCAGAGTCTGCTCGAAAAATTTTAGGTAAAGATAAAATTATAGGTCTTTCAATTGAAACAGAGTATGAACTTGAAATAGCTAATAAAATGTCATGGGTAGACTACGTTGCTGCAAGCGCAGTACTTCCAAGCAGAACTAAAACTGATTGTAGAAGACTTTGGGGTATTGAAGGGTTAAGAGGTTTTGTAGAAAACTCCAGGCATCCTGTTATGGCTATAGGAGGAATTAAGCAATATAACATAGATCAAATAATGCAAACAGGTATAAATGGTGTTGCAGTGATTGGTGCGATTACAGATGCTATAGATCCAAAGGAGGCATCGAGTCAATTAAGACAAGTGATTGACCAGTATAATTGTAAGATCAGGGCAGTAAGTTTATGAGATTATAAATGGGTGGGGTGGGGGGAGTTTTAGAAACAATCCAGTGAATTGTTTCTAAACTAACACCCATTTTTAAGCGAATAAACTCTAGGGAGTTTTTCGCATAACTTCAATTAAAATAATTGACGCAATAAATTCTAAAAATTCCGCTCTAAAGAAAATTTAAAAATCTCTTCAAAAGCTTCTTTTGCATAAGAATCTGGGAAGCTTTCAAGCTTCTGTCTTGCTTTATTTATATATTCTTCAGCATAAGTTACTGATTTTTCTAAAATATTATATTTCTCAATTAAGGTGTATACATATGCAAAGCTTTCTTTAGTAAAATCAAGATCTGCAAATATCTGATATAGCTTTGTTTTGGCTGGAGTCTCAAGCTTATCACGAAGTAAAATAAGTGGGAGAGTTACTTTTCCTTCTAAAAAATCATCGCCCTGATTTTTGCCTTTTTTAGGTGAGGGGGAGTAATCAATAACATCATCCATAATCTGGAATGCTATACCTAAATAAAGACCAATTTCACGCATTACTGAAACAAGCTTATTATCAATGTTATCAGCTGTAAGAGGTGAAATTTCACAAGATGCAGCAAATAGTTCTGCAGTTTTTGCCGATATAATTTTTATATATTTATCATAGCTTAAGTCAAAGTTACCAATCTCATCAAGCTGCATTACTTCACCTTCGGAAATAATACTAGATGCAGTTGATAAAACTCTTAAAACATCAAGGCTTTTGTCTTCTACCATAAGCTGGAATGAGCGGCTGAACAAATAATCGCCAACTAAAATAACGGCTTTATTGCCCCAGACATTATTAGCTGTTGGTTTGTTACGGCGCATCATGCTTTCGTCAATTACGTCATCATGCAGTAATGTTGCAGTATGAATAAACTCAACAGCAGCAGCAAGTTTTAAATGGCGATTATTAGTAATGTTGCAAAGTTCAGCCGATAAAATGGTAAGTAACGGTCTAAATCGTTTACCGCCTGATTTTACAATATATTCAGTAACAAGCGGTATAATATCGGTATGAAATGAGGAACGCTCGCATACAATGCGATCAACTTCCTCTAAAGAGCCATTAAAATGTGAATATATCTGCTCTAAATCCATTTAAGTAAGTCACGTAATATTGACATTATAACTTCAATTACGATAAGCAGGATAATTACCATCTCGAGCCTTGAAGAATGTAAGTGATTGAGTTCGTTAGATAAAATATCATACACTTCATGAATCGAATCAAGGCGTCTGTTTAAAATATCAAGACGTGTGTTGATATCAAGGTAACTTGATGCCATTTGGTAATATGACTCATATTTAGGTCTGCGCCAGAAGAATTCTGGTAAGTCTAAAATATCGTTGTCTAAATTAATAGAGTTTCTTTCACCAAAAAGCGCCCCAATTTGTTTAGCTAAGGCTTTTCTTGATAGCGATACTTTACCCTTTTGAGCAAGTTCATGTGAAAGTGGTCTAGTTTTTTCAATAGACTTACTTACTCTAAACTCAAAATATTCAAGCTTTGCTGATTGTGATAATGCATGCGAGAATGATAGTTTAATAAGCTCATCATTTTCTTCTAAAATCCATAAATCATCTTCTTCGATTATGCTTGTTTTTTGTTCGGTATCTATTTTAAAGTTAGTGACTTCCTCGAATACGGCATCATATTTGCCTTTAATATATTTACTCATATCGTCCATAATTTCAAGGACATCTTCGGTAGATCCCCAGGTCACTATACATCCATATGAGAATAAAAATACATCCTGATGTATTTCACTTGTGCGGTCTATTGTAAAATGAATAACGTCATCATAAAACTTAGGTTCATAACCTTTAAATCTAAGTTCTTTTGCGATATTATCTACGTCAAATTCTTCAGCTATTGCGTATGCTGTACATTTCATATAATTAACTATTAAAGTTTATCCAATTTGCTCTAAAAAGCTTTTAATTCTTGCCTGAGACATTTCTTTTCCAACAATCTCAAGAACTTCAAACATACTTGGTGAGGAAGTAGAGTTTGTAACTGCATATCTTACCACTTCGCCAAATTGTCCTAATTTTAGTTGTTTAGAATTTAAGAAATCCTCAACAACAGATTTTATACTATCCTGCTGCCAATTTTCAACATTTTCAAGTATTTGCATAATATTTTTTAGCAAATCTTTTTTCTCATCAGTCATTTTAGACTTTATTTCATCTGAGTAATCTAATGTTTCTAAGTAATAAAACTTTGCCTGATCCTGAAGCTCATTAATGGTTTTGGCTCTAATTTTGAGGGAGTCTAAGCCTTTTATAAGCTTATCTTTAACTGAGTCTGAAAATTTACCAGCCAGATTTTCAATTAAGCTAATTAACCTTTCGTTTGAAGATTCTTTTATATAATGGGCATTTAAATTAAGCAGTTTTGCCATATCAAACTTAGCAGCACCTTTATTAACATGCTCTAAATTAAACCATTCGATAGCTTTTTCGATTGGAATAATTTCTTCATTTCCATGACTCCAGCCAAGGCGAAGTAAGTAATTTAATAAGCTTTCGGGAAGTATTCCCATTTCTCGGTATTCAAGCACAGATAATGCTCCATGCCTTTTAGAAAGTTTTGCTCCATCACTTCCATGAATAAGTGGAATATGAGCAAATTCTGGTCTTTTCCATTCCATTGCGTCATAAATCATTATCTGCCTGAAAGTGTTATTTAAGTGGTCATCACCCCTTATAACATGGCTTACGTTCATATCATGGTCATCTACAACCACTGCCAGCATATATGTTGGTGTACCATCAGAACGCAAAATTACCATATCATCTAAAATGGCATTTTGAACTACAACTTTACCTTGAACAAGATCATTAACCTCGGTTGCACCATCGCGTGGTGCTTTAATACGTACTACTGGTTTTTGACCTTCTGGTGGGGTTCCGCCATCTCTCCAAGGGCTTCTAAATAAAAATGACTCACCTTTACTTTGCGCTTCTTCTCTAAGCTTATTAATTTCTTCTTGCGGAGTGTAGCAATAATACGCTTTACCTTTTTTAACAAGCTCATGCGCAACTTCTGCATGCCTATTTGACCTTGCAAGTTGATAGACTATCTCGTCATCGTTTTTAAGCCCTAACCATTCTAGGCTATCAAGTATTATTTGTTTAGCGGCGTCGGTTGATCTTGCTACGTCAGTATCTTCAACTCTTAGTAAATATTTGCCGTTGTGGCGGCGTGCAAAAAGATAGTTAAACAGTGCAGTTCTGGCGCTGCCAATATGTAAAGCACCCGTTGGAGACGGCGCAAAACGTGTTGTAATTGTCATAATAAGTCCTAAAACTCTAGTTGGCTTTTAAGCCATGCAGATATGTTATTGTCTTTGATTTGTGGCAATATAATGCTAGAAATCATTTTATAGTAATGTTTTAGCCAATTTATCTGGGATGTGTCAAGTTTTTCAAATAAAATAAGGTCTTTTTCATATGGTACTAAAGTTAGGCTTTCAAATCCATATTGATGAGTTGCAACTTCCTTGCAAAACATAAGGTTCTCAATTCTAATGCCAAACTCACCCTCTATATAAATACCAGGCTCATTTGACATAATCATATTTTTCATAATTTTCTGAGGGTTATGGCGTTTAGATATATGAAAAGGTCCTTCATGAACGTTAAGCAAGTTTCCAACGCCATGACCTGTTCCATGCTCATAATCATATCCAATATCCTGAATTGGCTTTCTGGCAATGGCATCTAACTCTGAGCCAATTGTATTTTCATTAAAATCATGATCTAGCAAGTTAATATGACCCTGAAGTACAGCGGTATAGCACTCTTTCCATTTATCTTTAGGGTTATTTCCTATTAATATAGTTCTGGTAATATCTGTTGTGCCAGACTCATAATGACCACCAGAGTCAACTAAAAGTAATTCAGTTCCTACAAGAGGTTTTGCTGATTTTTCAGTAGCACGGTAATGTATGATAGCGCCATTAGATGCAAAACCGCATATACTTGGAAAACTTTCACAAATAAATTCCTTATATTTCTTGCGCTCTTCAAGCAAAATCTGGGCAATATCCATTTCATTTAGGGTAGTAGTTGCATGTTTAATACGGTAAATGGCATTAATTACAGCAATAGCATCCATAATGTGGGCTTTTTTTGCGCCTTCTATTTCATTGTCTTTTTTAACAGCGCGCATAAGTAAAAGACCATCATCAAAGCTTACGCTTTCAATGGAATTTTTATCAAATTTATTTCTAAACCAATCCTGAGTTTTAGGGATGTTGTAGGCAATTTTTTGACCATTTAAACCCGATATATATTCTTCTAAATTATTGATATCATGGAATTTTATTTGAAGCTCAATAACTTCTTTAAGATAATCAAACCTTGAAGGCTTATAAGTAAATAAGTCAATGTCGCCTGATTTTGAAATAAAAATGTAGCTAAGTATAACTGGGTTACATGGAATATCTGTACCGCGAATATTAAGTAAATAACATATTGATTCTGGGTCGGCTACTAAAAGCTTATCTGCAATTGTCGCGAATTTGCCTAGAATTTCAGTAAGTTTAATTTGAGGAAAATCAGCTATATAATCCAAATTCTGCATAAATGGCATAGAATTTGGCATTTTAGGTCTATTTTCCCATATTTCATCAATAGGGTTTTTAATAGGTAAGAGCTTACAATTATCTGACTTAATGTTATCAATAAATGCTGAAGAATGCAGTCTTGGATCGTAAGCGAGTAACTTGATCCCTTCTTCATCAATGTAATTTTTTACTGATTTTTCAGAGAGATTTATTATTTTTACATTTTGGGGTAGTTCATTTCTAGCCTGAATTAAATAGCGCCCATCGGTAAATAATACGTGCTTGCCATTGCTACTTGCAAGCAATATTCCGTTGGATCCGGAAAATCCACAAATATATTCTAATCGCTTAAGGTAAGGGGGGCTGTATTCACTTAAAAATTCATCGGTTGAAGGTATTAAAAATGATTCTATGCTATTGTTTTCTAAAACTTTTTGAAGAATGTTAAGCTTAGAATCTATCATAGTATTTCTATTTGCCTTGACCTATATTGTGAGTACCAGCGCCCTGAAGACCCTTACCGATATTTGTAGAATCTATTGAGGTAGGTGTCATTTGAGGACTTAAGATGGCTAAAGATGCAGCCTGAATACCAGCAAATCCTGCTATTCCCTGCATACTCATGAATGCGCCAATCATTGCACCTAAAGCACCTTTTTTTTGACCGACAGCATCTAGATATTTTTCAAGATTTGAAGTAATATTTGAGTCTGCACCCATTTCGAAAAGCACAGCCTGAGCTGATCCGCTTCCTGCACCTATAATGCTTGGTGATTGAGAAAGCTGACTTTGAAGTGACGCCTGAAATGAATCATGACCTGCCATATTAGTTACCCGTTTATACTTGTGTTTTTCATAATATTATAATAGCATGGCGTAATATAAAATTAAAGGTTTTTAAATAATGAATAAAATCAAAATTTCTCCTTCTCTTTTATCGTGTGATTTTGCAAGCCTTGGCGAAGAAGTAAGGGCTATTTCCGAAGCTGGTGCAGACTACATTCACTTTGACGTTATGGACGGTCATTTTGTACCAAATATTACCATTGGAGCTGAAGTTGTTAAGGCTGCCAGAAAGCATAGTAAGCTTCCATTTGATGTGCATCTTATGATCTCAAATCCTGATCATTATATTGAGGAATTTGCACGTGCAGGCTCTGACATTATCACAGTCCATGAAGAGGCAGTAATACACTTAGACCGTACACTTGCTCACATAAAATCTCTTGGTAAAAAAGCAGGTGTATCTTTAGTACCATCAACACCAGAATCAACATTAGAATATGTTATGGATAAAGTTGATTTAATTTTAGTCATGACAGTTAACCCTGGTTTTGGCGGGCAAAAATTCATTGATACCATGCTACCGAAAATTCGTAATATTCGGGCAATGATAGAAAAAACAGGAAGGCAAATTGACCTTCAGGTAGATGGCGGTATTAACAAAGATACGGCAAAACTTGTTATAGAGGCAGGGGCTGATGTATTAGTTGCAGGGTCTTACATTTTCGGAAATAAAAATTATAAAGATAATATCGAAAGCTTAAGAGCGTAAGGTTTTGCTAGTATACTGCTCTAAGATTTGCTAAACTTTCAAATAGTTAATATTTGGAATATGAGGTCAAGCATGCGCAAATCGCTTACAGATCATACAGAATCGCTTCATGATATTGTTATGTCCATACCGGACGATATGTCGATTTATAAATGGTTTTTATATTTTTTAAGAATCTTAGATAAAATCTGGCACTATCCTATTGTTGCTGGGGAAAATCAAACAATCGCTTTGTCTAATCTTGTAATAGCATCTTTACTTTTATACTTTGGTGTGAAAGTTGCTAAATCTTTAAGTAGACAAATATACTTACGTTTTATTTCAAGGCTTGATATCGAAAGAAGTGCGGCGCAAGCATTTGAAAAGGCGACCTATTATGGACTTATAGTTATTATAAGTTTTATAGTTCTTGATATTGCTAATATTCCATTAACAGCCTTTACATTTGTGGGTGGTGCGCTTGCCATTGGTCTTGGTTTTGGAACACAGCAAATTCTCAACAATTTTGTTAGTGGCATTATTATAATGATGGAACAACCAATAAGAATAGGTGATATTATTGAAGTAAGTGGTAGTGGTACTAATTTAAGCGGGATTGTCACAAATATTGCAGCAAGATGTACGCATATTGTCACTGGTGACAATATTGATGTAATAATACCAAATAGTACGCTACTTCAAAATACCATCATTAATTATACATTATCGGGTGAGGGTACAATAAGGCACGCAATAGAGTTTAAAGTATCTCAAGAAAACGATATTAACAAAGTTTCAGAGATTCTTGAAAGTGTTATATATTCACAAAACAATATTCTTGAATTCCCAGAGCCACAAATTTTGCTTATAAACGTTGAAGAAAGGCTTCTAACATATAAAATAACATTTTGGATAGATTTGCGCGCAGATATTTCAAGAGCAATAATAGTCAGTAATATTTATAATGAACTATTCAGAGAAATGAAGGCTAATAATATTGAGCTTAATGCGCCCCTATACATGTACGGCGAATAATATCTTTTTTTAAATAAAGCATTACTGCGTCACTTATCGCTCACCTAGGTTTGACTAGGCTTCGCTCTTCGTTTCTTATACTGCTTAATTTAAAAAAAGATATTCTATTACTTTAATGGATTGCCACGGAAAATTTGATTTTCCTCGCAATTGTATAGGTTCGGAGTATCGGTGACGGAATTTTGAGTGAAAAGGGTTGACAAT